>CAYVPT010000006.1:7343-22390 GCA_964453865.1 uncultured Dehalococcoidaceae bacterium | reverse complement strand
GACTTCTTCAACGATGCCTTTGTGGAATTTATCCACGGCCAGCAGTTTCACATCGAAAGGCTTCAGCAATTTTGCCACATACCGCCCGATTCTCCCGAAGCCGATGATAGCCACCGTCTTTCCGGATAGCTGCGTCCCGATTTTCTTGCTCCATTTCTTCTCGTGCAGTTCCCGGTCCATGTGCGGTATCATGCGGAGCAGCCCCAGCATAGCCCCTACGGTCAGTTCGGCGACGGCCGCCGTCGGGGCGTCGGGCGTATTTATCACGGCTATGTCCAGTTCACGTGCCGCCGTCAGGTCGATATTGCTCATCTCCACCCCGCACCGTGAAATGACTTTAAGGCTGCTCCCCGACATGATTTCCCGGTCGATTGTTTCCAGCCCGGCAATCAATCCGGTCACTCCCGGCAGCAGGCTTTTTAGTTCCTCTCCGGTCAGCTTTCTATGAAATGGATTGGGCACTATCTCGAAGCCGTTCGACGCCAGCTTTTCGAGCGGTGATTTATCGAGCTCGCCGAATGACGAGGGTGCTATCAGGACTTTCTTAATTTCATGCATTGTGAAATATTCTCTTTTTCTCTGGGCCTCAGCCGGCTAGACCGATGGTTGTTCGGTACCCTTTCTTTTTTTGGTAATTTCGCTATCGTCATTGATGCCCTTAATGACACGGGCTGGATTACCTGCGGCAACGACGTTTTCCGGGATATCCCTGGTCACGATGCTTCCGGCGCCGATAACCGAATTATCACCGACCGTCACACCTTTGAGTATTATGCTGCGACCCCCAATCCATACATTTTTACCGATAGTGACATCGGCGTCTTTCTCAAAAGCCGGACTGAAGAGTCTCGATTCCGGAGTATGTACGTCGTGAAAGTCCGAATCCATAATCGTTACATTCGGGGCGACAATCGTGCCCTTTCCGATGAGTATCCGTTTACTTCTAGCCGTAATAGAAGTTCCGTTAAGGCCTACATCATCTTCTATTATAATCCGGGCACTCTTCATGAATGTTTTCAGTTTTGTCGGGGCAAATATGGAAGATGAAGAGCCCCTTTTTGTGTTCGACACTATAACTATATTTTTCCCCAGCTCGATTCTGCTTCCATAACCGCGCAATATATGCACGCTGCCAAAGCATCTAATCGGTTTCTGGTACTTGATGCCAAAAATCTTAGCCTTGATGATAAAACACGTTGTTCCGATTACTGCCAGAAGAAAATACAGGAGTCGTTGATATATAAAGCAAAATGCATCCTGCGGTGTATACTCTTTGAGTTTATATTTCAGCGACACTCATTGTCCTCCCTGGATTCGTATCTATCATCAGGATACATTCACGCTGGATTTCTATAAAATCCAGTCAGGAAATAAAACGTGTTTACATTTTGCTGAGCTTCAGTCGAAGGTATGACGTTACCATGTGGTCGATGACCATGTGGATGTCCTCGACCGGACCGTATTCGGCTAGGTTGGTTTTAACCAGCACGGCGTAATCACAGAGGGCGGCCAGCTTGCCGCCGTCGAAGCCTACCAAGCCGATAACCGTACCGCCCATATCTTTGGCCAGGCGGGCCGCCGCCAGAATATTCGGCGAGTTGCCGCTGCCGGAGATGGCTATCAGCAAGTCGTTCTTCGCGAACAGGTTTTGCATCTGTACGGTGAAAATGTCTTCATAGGTAAAATCGTTACCCAGGGCGGTCAGCAGGGGCACATTGTCCACCAGGCTGATGGCTTTGAAACGGATTCCTTTGTCCGGTCGACTGCACTGGATGAGGTCGGTGGCAAAGTGCGACGCCGTGGCGGCGCTGCCCCCGTTCCCCACCAGGAATATAGCGCTCCCTTTACGTGTCTTGTCCAGTAACAACCCGGTTACCTGCTCCAGCACCCTGTAATCCATGTTTTGCAGCAGTTTACTCAGATGCACACCGTAGCCGGAGAAAAAATCCCCGGCTTTATCCATCCCGCGGAGTGACTGCGGTACCTGGTTTTCCAACTTCGGCTACCTCCTTGAAGATAACTATGTTTTTACTTCTTTTTTGCCATGACACGCGCGTAAGAGCTCAGCCGGCTCTCCTGGAGAAAGTCCTGGAGGGCGTGCCAGGCTTTTTCATCCCGGTTCTTGAAAATATAGCGTAGAAATGGCGGCAGTTTGATATCCGGGTTATTCTCGGCGGCCGTCCGTACTATTTCCACGTCAAGCCTGCCCGGCGTGCTCAGTTCTATTACCTCGAATCCCGTTTCCTTCAGCAGTCCCTGTATAGCCTCTATCGAGAGCAGGTTAATCCTGTCCGGGGGGTGCAGGCGCGGCGATTCCCCGTTCAGTATCTGGTATTCGAAACCGCTGCCGGTGTTGGTGGTGAAAAAGAACAAACCCTGCGGCCGCAGGGCACGGTGCACTTCTTTGACGAATTCCACCGGGTCGAAGATACGCTCGATAACCTCGAAGGCGGTGAATACGTCGGCTTTGCCGTCGAGTCCTTTGATGTTATCGCAGAATGAAACACTTTCCGGCAGCAGGCCTTTCTCTTCCGGCAGCTCCGGTTTGATGGCGATTAAACGCTTGAATATACCGGCTTCATCGAGGGTGCCCAGCAGGGCGGGGTATTTGGTGCGGTAATCGGCGAAGGTCCCGGCTTCCGGCAGGTATTCGTCCGACAGCTCCATTACCCACTGTCCGAGGGGGAAGAACTGGTTGCGGTAGCGTGTTTCCCGGGTCCTGGCGGCAATCTCGTTTCTCCAGAAAGTGATAGCCTTCGAGTCGTGGTAAAAACCGTCCAGCCTGTCCGCCGTCGGCCTGGGGGAGGCGAAAATAGTGCCGCAGCGCTGGCAGACGTTATACTGGAAGCCCATTTTCACAAAGGTTTTTTTATACTTTTTACCGCCGCAGCCGGGACAGTCCGTCTTTACCAGCTTTGATTCATCCGCCAGCAATACCCCCAGTTCGTCCTGTACCAGTTCCTTATAGCGCTCGTAAAGGGTGTCCGGCCTTATCTCTGTTTCCCGCAGGTCCTCCAGAAAAACCACGCGTCTCATTTGACTATCCCTCTTTGTCTATTTAGATATCCTGCCCATTCGGTATCGACGCGGTATATCTTCTGCACCAGCTCCATAACCCTGTAAGCGTCCCGGGAGGAACCGATGGCTACCGGCGTGTCCTCCCTGATATGCCGGGCGAAGTCATCAATTTCCAGCTGCCATGACCTGTCGTCTTCGTAGAGGGTCAGGGTCTCGTGGGGATTCGGCAGCGGGTAGCCGTCGCGGTCGTAAAGGCACCGGGCGGTCTTCAGCGTTTCCGGAGCGTAGGTGCCCGTGGCAGAGAGAATACCGTCGACGGTCAGGTAGCCCTTTTCTAGGTAGATTTCCATGAGGAACCGGTGCTGCCACTGTGTCGCCGATGAATGCACCATCGCCACCTGGTTCGCCGTGTTTTTCATGATAACGAAGGCATTGTCCTCGACGGGGGTATTCCAGTAAGAACGGTTGATGAAGCTGTGGATTTCGGTAAAGTCGGTGCAGAACATCAGCAGCAGGTCGACGAGGTGAATACCTTGGTCGAGGAGGATACCTCCCCCCGATATCCCGGGTTGAGTGCGCCAGTTACGGTCGTAACCGGGTCCGCCGGCTTTCCCGTAAATCCCCCTTATCCACATTATCTTCCCCAGCCGTCCCCTGTCGACGATTGATTTGGCGTCCTGCATGGCCTGATGGTACCGGTGGTTGAAGCCGAATTTAAGTTTAGCGTTCGGACTGGCTGTTTCCGCTTCCCGCATCAGGATAACGTCATCCAGGTTTTTCCCCGGCGGCTTTTCGCAGAAGACGTGAATACCCCGGTTCAGAGCATTGACCACTATCTCCGGGACATAGAGGTTGGGCGTGCACACAAAGACAGCGTCAAGTTTCTGTTCCAGGAGGTCGCGATAGTCGCCGTAGAATACACTTTTCGGGTAGTCGGGCCGGTCTCCTGTGGTGACATCGCACACGGCACGCAGGTCGAAAGCCGGATGGTTTTGTATTACCTCCGCCCGGATGTTCCCCATCTTCCCCAGGCCGATGATACCGGCTTTCAGTCTGTTTTTCATGTCTGCCGTTTAAATCAACCGCAACCCTGCCGCAATCGTTACCTAAGTATAACACACCCGTGAGAGCCTTGATAACTCCCCGGTCATTTATAGCCGGTCGGTTTTCTGGCCACGATTCTCATGTGAGAGCTGAATCCGCTCTCTGTAATCCAGGACTGCAGGCTATCTTTCGCCGCGGGTGTGGCGCGTTCGGCGAACGTCCTCCAGAGTCGCCCCGGGTCGGTATTCTCGTTCCGGTATATGCCTTCCACGATGTCCCAGTCGAGTTGTCCCGGGGTATCGACCTTTTCCACGGTAAAGCCGCATTTTTCGAGTAATAGTGCCAGCGAGCCGGGATTGAAGAAGTTAAGGTGGTGCGGCGGCGTTACGCTCTTGGATTTCTCCCAGAGTATCTGGATATCGAATCCCTCGCCGTTGAGGGTGGTCAGCAGCAGGTAGCCCCCGGGCTTCAGCAGTTCCCAGGCTTTCTTGAGTCCGTCGGCAGGGGTGTGCAGGTGCTCCAGAAGCTCGAAAGATGTCAGCAGGTCAAAGCTACCGTCCCGTCCCGTTACTTCCTCTATACCGCAGGGGATAACCTCCAGGCTTTTCCCCCGGCAGATATCGGCCATCTCGCCGGACGGCTCGATAGCTGCCAGTTTGGCGGCCGGCCAGAATTTTCCGAGTTCTTCCAGGAAAATGCCGAATCCGGCGCCGATATCCCCGATAACCCCCTCTGATATCTGCGTGAACTCATCCCGGACGAACTCTGCCCTCGGCCGGAAAATCTTTTCGCGGCGGACTTCGGCAACCGGCTTGAAGAAGCTGTTTACCCAGAAGCTGGCGGAGCTTGACCTGGTATAGTAGTCCATCAGCAGGTTCGCCGGTGGACGGGGATTGACGAACAGCGTCCCGCAGTCCCGGCACAGCACGTAACTGAATCCCAGTTTCTCGAACTGGGCCCGGTGGTCCCGACCGCCGCAGGCCGGGCAGTTAACCGGCCTGAAAAGGCTGCGGTCTTTAAAAATAGTGCGCACGTCTTCCGCTACCAGTTCCAGGTAGCGGTTCAATACCGAACGCTGGCGTATTTCCTCTTCTTTCACCGGTTTAATTACTCCTTTCCGGTATATATTGGCCGACCAGCGGGTCTTTTTTCATGTGTTCTTCCACGGCGCGCAGGTTTTGCGGTGTATCCACTCCCAGGGTCTCGTAGTCCGTCGTCACCATCCTTATCTTGTAGCCGTGCTCTATAGCGCGTAGCATGTCCACGGACTCTATAATTTCCAGGGGCGTCGGCTCGAGTTTATTAAATTTAAAGAGGAAGTCCCGCCGGAAAGCAATTATACCCAGCTGCTTGAACGCGGGTACCTGACCGGACGCCTTTTTCTGCGAAGGTATCGGTTCCCGGGAGAAATACAGGGCGTCGTTGTTGTTGTCCACCACCGTCTTGACCACGTTCGGGTCTTCGTATTCCTGGCGGGTCTTTATCCTTGCCATGAGGTTGGCGGCTACCAGCGAAGCGTCGTCCAGCAGGGGGCGGACGACTTCGTCTATCATCTCCGGGAAAATAAGGGGTTCGTCTCCCTGGATATTGACCACGATGTCAACTATCTGGCCGGTCGCGGCGATTATCTTTTCCGTAGCCTCGGCAATTCTGTCGGTACAGCGCTCGTGGGATGCCGAAGTCATGATGGCCTTGCCGCCGATTGATTTTACATAATCGGCAATCTCTTCATCGCACGTAGCTGCGTAGGCCTCATCGAGGGTTCGACTCATCTTGCTTCTGAAATAGACATGTCCCACCATGGGTACGCCCAGGATTTTAGCCAGCGGTTTTCCGGGAAAACGCGTGGATGCCATTCGGGCCGGGATTATTCCAATTACTTTCATCATCGATGGTTCACTCCGTTATATTACTATCCTCAGGCCGGTTTCTCGATACGGTGGTGCGTATCTCCCGTATTATAACCCGTAGCTCGGTAATCGAAACGTAGTGGTGATAGAATATTGCGATTATAAAAGCCCAGATTAATAACTGACATGCCAGCGTGATACCGGTGAAAGCCCACATGCTGTCTACTGCCGAAGATAGATAGCTGTGCAGGAAGTAGAAAGGAAGGCAACATGCAAAAGGTATCAGCAGGACCGCCGCAAACCTGACGAATTCGCCCGGCGTTTTATAGATGTAATTTTTTATCATGTAGTACAGAATCAATGTCACCAGGCCCTGGGTGCAGATGGTTACCCAGGCGACTCCGACTACTCCGTAACCGAGTTTGATAACCAGAATATCAAAACCGATGTTCAAAGCCAGGCCGATGGAGTAAAAGAGCAGCGTGAGTTTCTGTTTGTTTACCAGGCTGGATTTCAGGATTAGCGAAGGTATAATCGCTATCGCCACCAGATAGAGATTGTAGGATAGTACGTTGAATATCGGTATGGCGTCGATATACTTTTTTGTCAACAGGGTGGCTATCAGGGTAAAGATTAACTGGGCCAGGGGGATAACCATAGCCGTGCCCAGCGCCATATACACGGCGATACGTCGGGTATCCCTGAAGCCCTTATGAACCGACTCGGCGGTACCGGCTTCCTGCCACAGGATGGGCTGTAACACCCTGCCGAAGTCGCCGAAGAAAGTCAATGCATAAGTCAGGAAGCCCATGGCAAACGTATAAAATCCCAGCTGTGCCAGAGGCAAGGCCGCGGCGATAATCGTCCTGTCCGCCATGCGGAAAGCCCAGTACATTATACCCAGTCCCTGGAGGACGATACCGATTTTCACCAGACGGATGATTTCCCGCTTATCGAGGCTAAAGCGGAAGCCGATAGCCCCCTTGGTGAAGTAGTAGACCAGCGCTACGGCATGAGCGACCAGTGGGCCTGCAATCAATGCGTAGACTTTCAGCCATTGCAGGCTGGCCAGTATGACAATCGGCGATACAATAGTAACCACCAGGTTCCCCAGCGCCACTGTGTTGAATTTCTGCCTGATAAAGTTTATGTGGGCCCAGAGGGTGATCAGGCGATTGGCAACATAGCTCATGGCTATGATAAGCAGACCGATTCTAAGAACGGTGTCCGCATAAAGAAAGGAGGCCCCGATGATAACAGCGGTGGGGGCTATGGTATAGAGAAGTTCGGCGGAAACGGAGACATTCTGGACCCTCAACGCATCTTTCTCCCGGCCCTTTCCCATGAGCACGGGTATTTCCCGGGAAGCGGCGCTGTATATTCCCGGTGCTACGAAGCCGACATACATCAGCCATAATGTGAGTAAACCGTAAGTCCCGTATTCGGTCGGGGTAAGTATCGTGGCGGCGTACAGGGTTACGGCCAGCCCGGCCACGGCCGATATGACCTTGACGAAAGTGAACTTCATCGAGTTCCTGGCTATGTTGATGATGCTTATCGGCATATCATACCCCGGATTTCACTTTCTTCGCTTCTATCGCTTCTCTTAACCGGGTTTCCAGTTGCTCCGCGATGCTTTCGCAGCTATGTACTTTCCTCACGTATTCCAGGCCGTTGTGTTCCAGGCGCTGCCGGTATTCTTTATCTTTCAGGAGGTTGACCAGCTTCTCCGCTATGTCTTCGGCGGTACCGGCAAAAGCTATGCCCTGTTCCTCGCCGGGAGTTACTGTTATGAGGCCGGGCAGCGGTGTGGCCACGACGGCTTTGGCGCAGGCCAGGTACTGTACGATTTTTCCCGGGAATATTTCCCGCGTAGCGCCGGTTATCCGGAAGGGGTTCAGGCATACAGTAGCCATATTAATATATTGCGGCATTGTCTCGTACGGCTGAAAGCCCGTGATAATTACTTTGTCTCCCACCCCCGTCTCAGTGATGATGCTTTCGAGTTTCCGACGCTGCGGCCCGTCCCCGACTATTAGCAGCTTGATATCGGGTACCCGGCTGGCGATTTCCGGCAGCCGGGGGATGATAAGGTCGAGTCCGCTAAAATCGAAGAGCGTGCCCATGTAGAGGATGACGTTGTCCTTTTCCTGGATATCCCACTGCATTCGCAGTTCGGCGGGGGTCGGGAAAGGGTAAAAGATGGCGGTGTCCACCGGCATGGGCAGCAGCTTTATCCTGTCTTCTATAGCCCCCAGCCCCACCACGTATTTCGAAAGGCTGGGCGTCAGTGTTAGAATCATGTCGGCGCGGGCGTAGACCAGCTTTTCGAGTATTTTCGTAAAAGGACGTAATATCGGATAGACGACCAGCTGGTTGAGGATGTCTATCGACCTGAAGATGACGGGGACACGATGTCGGTGGGCAGCGTAGATAGCCTGCAGTCCGTTGGTGGCGGCGCTGTAGAGGACGACGGCGTCTATCTTTTTCTCCCGGATAGTCTTCCTGATAGCTGTGCAATGTGTGTAAGCGGCGGATATTCGACTCAGCCCGCCTATTTTTAAAAAGCCCGGCCTGATGAGCGTCACGGAAGAGCCGTTAAAGGCGCGTGATACGCCCTCTATCTCTTGCGTTTTTAAGTTCCAGAGTTCGGTCAGGCCTTTACGTTGCCAGGTATTTTCGTAGTCGATGGCGTAGACTTTGTGCCCCCGCAGCGATAGCGATTCCGCCAGGGTATGGATGTCGAAGACTACCTTGTTCAGCCAATCGACTTCATGGATGAAGAGGACATTCACGTTATAACTCCGCTACTTAATGCCATATACGGATTTCATCCATTCTATTGTCCGCGGTATGCCTTCCTCGGGGGGTACCTTCGGGTCATGTTTCAGGTCGCGCCGGGACTTGCTGTAATCGATATGCTTGACTTGGGTGGTGAAAGGTTCCCCTTTCTTGTAAGTGACTTTGGAGTCGTCCTTGCCCAGGTATTCGAGTATCAGGTCAGAGACGTATTTGATGTCGCACTCCCATTCTTCCTTGCCGCCGATGTTATAGACCTCGCCGGGGATGAAGTTGTCCACGATATTCGCGAAGGTCCGGCAGGTATCCTCCACGTAGTCGAAGATACGCTTGTGCCCCGTGTAAACGGTGTACGGTTCATCGTGGAGGGCTTTATGGATAAAGGCGGGGATAACGCCCCGGTAGGGGTGATAGTGTTCGAAGGGACCGTAGGCGTTGACCGGACGCACCCTGACGGTCTCCGTGCCGAACATCTCCGCCGAGTTCAGCACCATGAGCTCTCCCGCCCATTTGGTGACGGCGTAGTCGTTCATCTGCTTGATAGCCAGTTTATCCATGACGTCTTCGCTCATCTTTCCCGTGTAGTCGCCGTAGACCTCGGCGCTGGAAAAGAATATCATCTTAAACTTCTTTTGCTCCTGGAGGCGGAGTATGTGCTTGGTGCCGATGACGTTGGTCTGCCAGAGGTTTTCGTAGTAGTCCTCGCCGTTCCACCGCCCGTATTCCGCCGCCAGGTGATAAACAAAATCGAAATCATGCGTATTAAAAATCCGCTCTATCTGCCGGTATTCCCGGGTATCACAGCGTATGTAGTTGGCCGTGGCGGCGGAATTCATTAAATCGCAGACCCATACCTCGTGGCCGCGCTGTCTCAGTTCCGGCACGAGGTTCGAACCGATGAAGCCGGTGCCTCCGGTAACCAGTATCTTAGCCATCTTTTGCCTCCATGATGATGTTGATAATCTTTTCGGCGGCATGTCCGTCCCCGTAGGGATTAGCCCAGTCCTTGTTCCTGTCCAGCATCGCCTCCGCACACTCGACTATTCTTTCCGTCGCCGCGCCCGCCAGGATGTTGGCTCCTACGTCCACCGTTTCCGGGCGCTCCGTGTTGTCCCGCAGCGTCACGCAGGGCACTTTCAAAATACAGGCTTCCTCCTGAACGCCCCCGGAGTCGGTCAGTACCAGCCGGGCGTTGCTTTCCATCTGCAGGAAGCTGAGAAAGTCCACCGGGTCTATTACATTAACGTTTTCCGGCGGACTGGCCAGTCCGTCTATTATTTTTCGACTTCTCGGGTGGGCGGGATAAATGACTGGTTGATTGAACTCCTGTGCAACCCGGCTCAATCCCTCCAGGATTGAACTGAATCTTTCTTCGTTATCGGTGTTCTCCTGGCGGTGCAGGGTGGTCAGGAAATATTGCTGCGGCTTGAGCCGGAATTGGCTTTCGATGTCTATCTTGCTCCTGGACAGTTCCAGGTTCTGGTAGATGGCGTCCACGATAGTGTTGCCGGTGACGAATACCTTTTCACGGCCGATTCCCTCCCCCAGCAGTATCTCCCGCGCTTTTGGTGTCGGCGCGAAGAGGTAGTCCGAAATATGGTCGGCCATCACCCGGTTAATCTCCTCCGGCATTGTCCGGTCGTAGGAGCGCAGCCCCGCCTCTACATGTCCCACCCTGATGCCGAGTTTGACCGCCGCCAGGGCGCCGGCCAGGACGCTGTTGGTATCCCCCTCCACGAGGACGATATCCGGCTTTTCCTCTTTGAGTATTCCCTCGATACCGATGAGCATCTTGCCGGTCTCCTCGGCGTGGGAGCCGGAGCCGACCTCTATATTATATTTCGGCGGGGGTATTTCCAGCTGGTCGAAAAAGACCTTATCAAGCTGGTAGGAATAGTGCTGTCCGGTGTGGAGCGTGAAAAAGGCTGCCCTATTTTCCTGCAATATTTTCAGCAGCGGAGCCATCTTGATTATTTCGGGGCGGGTTCCGAGGATTACCGAAATTTTCATGCGGCAGACTTATCTCCTGACAGGCGATAGTCCCGGAGCCTGGCGATTTGCTGTCACCGGAACCGGCCAACCGGAGAGACAGGATTGGCTCCGGTCAGGTAAATAGTTTCTGTAATTATAACCCACCCCGTTGGCGTTAGCAAGGTAATCCTTATCTCTATACCCCCTCCCCCCTCGTGTGTTATCTGTTCCCACCCCGGCCGCCCAATATCATCTACGGCTTATCCCTAAAAAGCTTCTTGTCATTCTGAGCGCAGCGAAGAATCTCGGGGAAGGGTTGTGTAATTCCAGCGCAGGCTGGAATCCACTCCTCCCCCCTCGTATGTTATCTGTTCCCACCCTAACTGCCCTCGTATCATCAGCAGCTTATCCCGTAGCCTTTACACCTACCTTTCAATGGGGTGTTTAAGAGTGGCAAAGCCCCTCTTTATAAAAACTCCCCCTTCCCTTTACAAATCCTCGAGGGAAGGGGGACACAGGGGGATAGGCTCATCTGAAAAACAGGGGATGAGTTAAAAACATATTCCATTTGGTAGATGGAAACTCCGGCTGATTCTCTTGCAAAGCCGGGATATATATGCCATAATTGAGCCAACTTTGTTACCGAAGCCCCCTTACGGAGTCGCCAATCGGATATGAGTGCCAGCAGATTATCTCCGAGATTAATTGTCGCCTTACTCGTTACCGTCGCTTTCGGTATTTCCCTGCTCTTTCGTGTTGTCCTTCCTTTCGACCAGGTTTTCAGCGGTGAATGGGTCAAATATACCAGCGTGGATGCCTATTATCATATGCGTCTGGTCGATAATATAGTGCATAATTTCCCGAATCTCATGAATTTCGACCCCTACTTCTATTTTCCCGATGGTGCTTATATCAGCAATACCTATTTCCCGGACTGGCTTTTAGGCGGTATCATCTGGCTGTTCGGCCTGGGCTCTCCCTCACAAAATACGGCTAATGTTATCAGTGTATTATTCCCGGCTATGATTGCCGCTCTAACGGTAATCCCCGTTTATTTCATCGGCAAAGCGCTGTTTAACCGCTGGGTAGGCGTTCTGGCGGCGTTTTTGATGGCAATACTCCCCGGTGAATACCTGGGGCGTACGATACTGGGTCTAAACGATACTCCCGGTATTGAAGTACTGTTAAGCACTACTTTCCTCGCTTTTATTATCTGGGCTATCAAAATCTCACGGGACAGAGAACTGACTTTCGACCATATTTTAAAGCTAGATAGGTCAAAGTGCCTCAAGCCTCTCGTGTTAAGTGTCCTTGGCGGAGTATTTCTGGGACTGTATCTTATCAGCTGGATAGGGGCGCTGCTCTTTGTTTTTATCTTTATCCTTTGTCTGGTCATCAGGTTCATCAAGGACCACCTGGAGCAGCGTTCGGTTGACTACCTGGGTATTGTTAGTGTCCCATCATTGGTGGTTGCCCTGATAGTCTTTTCACCGATTGCCCCAGGCTCTTTTTACGTTATATCCCTGGTTCTGGCCATCTTTGTTCCGGTGGTATTCATCGTTATTTCACGGTTGATGACGTCTAGAAAAATCAATCCGTACTATTTTCCCGTCGCGCTGGTCGTTATCGGCGGTATCGCTGCGGCTATATTTTTCGGTATAAAACCGGATTTACTTCATGCGATGCTATCCCGGTTCGATATCTTTGCCCCGACCGGGTCTACCGCTACCACCACCATCGAGATGCAGCCCTTCCTGGCTCCAGTCGGCATCTTTACCACGGCTATCGGCTGGGGTAACTTCACCACCAGCTTTTTCCTGTTCAGCAAATGGGCTTTTCCCGGCGTAGCTCTGATATCATTGAGTATTATTATTTACCTTTTCATCAGGAAAGACGGCACGTCGCAGGGCTACCTTCGTCCGGTTATCTGGACTCTGATGATTCTTGTGGTAATAATGGTGATGCTGTTGACTTCCGGTTACGGTCACCGGTATTGGTCTCTGGTATTTGCCGCTGTCCTGGTGGCTCTCCTTTTTATGCCGGGAGATAAGGAGAAACACTGGGTACTCTTCCTTGTCTGGACTCTGGTGATTTTGGCTTTAACCCTTGGTCAACGGCGCTTTGCCTATTACCTTGTGGTTAATATCGCCGTGCTCTCCGCATATTTCTGCTGGCAGGTGGTCTGGCTGGCCGGCGTCAGGAAGCTGGCGGCCAGGTCGGAAGAGAAACAAGAAAAGGAGCATTACTATGTAGAAGCGCCTAAAAAGCGTAACTACTACGAACTTCTTGGGATAACTCGAAATGCTTCCCATAAGGAGATAAAGAAAGCATTCCGAAGTCTGTCCCATAAGTATCATTCTGACCTTAGCCGTTCTCCTGAAACAGAGGAGAGGTTTAAAGAGATAAATGAAGCCTATGAAGTATTGTCGAACCCTGAGAGGCGCGCTGCTTATGATCGCTCTATACGTGAAACTGTAGAAAGCAAGCAGAAAGCCAGGAAAAAGGCGAGTCGCCGCCAGAAGCAGGGGGTTTCTGTTTACGTTGTCGGTACGGCGGTGGCATCGATAGCGGTCTTCTTTCTCGTCTTTTTCCCCAATTTCGTCAAGGCAAAGGAAATGACCACGACGGAAGAGGCGCCCTATTCGCCATCCGATGCCTGGATGTCCTCGCTGCTCTGGATGAAGGATAATACCCCCGAACCCATGGGTGACCCTGATGCCTACTATCGATTGTACGACACCCCGCCCCCGGGAGAGAGCTTTCAATACCCGGCATCTGCCTACGGTGTAACTTCGTGGTGGGATTACGGTTACTGGATTACCCAGATTGCCCACCGTATACCCAGTGCCAATCCCGGCCAGGACCCGGCCCGGATACTCAATGTGGCCAATCTCTTCTTGTCTCGCGATGATGAGTCTTCCCGGGCATTACTGGATAAAATGGGCACTTCCTATGTCATCATTGACGATCAAACTGTCCGGAGTAAATACTGGGCGGTGATTACCTGGGCCGGACAGGCGGAGTGGCAATATTACGATGTTTTCTATGTGCCTTATGAGGGTAAATTACAGCCGGTGCAGTTTTTCCTGCCTGCCTACTATCAAACTCTGGCAGTCCGACTCTACAATTTTGATGGTAAAGCGGTGACCGATGTTAGAGCGGCCGTGATTACCTACGTTGAAAAAAAGGAACAGGGTATCACCTACAAGCAGGTTACCGGTGCTAAAGAATTTACCAGTTATCAGGAAGCCCGGGACTATTATGATAGCCTGACATCGGGTAATAATCTCATTGTCGGCGTCAGCCCGTTCATCAGTCCTGTTCCTCTGGAAGCAGTGCCGGATTTCCATCTCGTTTACAGCTCTGAGCAGGGTATTTCGCAGCAGAACGTGGGTTTAATACCGGAAGTAAAAATATTCGAATATACCGGCCGGAATAATTAATAGTCGCAGTTCTTTTAACATTTAATCCCAGGTAATAATCTCATACCCTTTTCCCCTCCACCCTCGTTGTTTATCTTTTCCCACCCTACCGCCCTCATATCATCCACGGCTTAGCCCGGTAAGTAACGACCATAAATCCCCGGTAGTGGGGGAAAAGGTGGTGGCCGTTCTTTATCATAGCGCACGTCACTGGCCTTTATGAAACAAACCAACAATAGGCCGGATTTCATTTGTAAAAATGCCCCCTTCCTTTACTAAAGGAAGGGGGTCAGGGGGATAGATTGAGATAATAACGCCAGGAGATGGCGGATGCTTCCCCCCCCCGCACCCCTTTGTGTTATCTATTCCCACCCTGGCCGCCCAGTATCAATAGCGGCTTATCCCATAGTTTTACCTGCTATCCTTGACAGCCGCGCATCGTACCGATATCATTCAATCTAAATGACCGTACTTGTATTTATCAAAGACCTCCTCCTGGCGACACTCGGCCAGATGGCCTCGCTGTTCGCCGGACTCTTTATTTTCGGGCTGCTGATTCAGTTCATCTCCCAGCTAACTTTCAAATCTCTGGTTAAGGCATTCGGGAGCGGGGGCGTTTATCTGGTAGCCTGGCTGGGCACGCCCCTTCACGAACTCGGCCACGCCTTTTTTTGCGTGATATTCGGTCATAAAATCGAGGAGATAAAGTTCTTCCAGCCGGACCCCGTCACCGGCACGCTGGGATACGTTTCTCATAAGTGGAATCCCAGGAATCCCTGGCATGTGCTGGGTAATTTCTTCATCGGCGTCGGTCCCATGGTGCTTGGTTCCGCCGTGCTGTTTGCCCTTTTTTACTTCCTCATCCCCGGTAGCCCCCGCGTGTGGGACTCTATTATCGTCGGGATTGGCGGCATCGATAAAGGGACAGCGATAGGAGATTATT
>CAYVPT010000006.1:0-7333 GCA_964453865.1 uncultured Dehalococcoidaceae bacterium | reverse complement strand
TTATTTTTACTCCTGAAAATCCAACCACATGGCAGTTCTGGCTCTTTCTTTACCTGTCTATCTGTGTCGCCTCGAATATAAGGCTCAGCTTGGCGGATGCTAAAGGTTCATTATCCGGTCTGGGCTGTATCGTCCTGCCCTTTCTCCTGATGAATCTTGTTTTCCTTCTCATCGGGAATAACGGCAGTGAGTTTTTCCCGTTTACCGCGTCCTGGCTGGGCGCCGTCTACGGTGTGCTGATACTGGCTCTGATTATGGTCCTGATTGGTTTTATTCTTATTTATCTGCTCTCGGCAATATATTACCGGCTCAGATTTAACGCATTTCTAAATCCATTCGTTTGAAGGAAGTATGAAAAATGGCAGGCAGGAAATTCAAAACTTAAATCCTTCCCCCCACCCCTCGTACCTTATCTATTACCACCCATGCCGCCTTCGCACCAACGGCGGCTTATCCCGCAGTCCTTCCCCCGTCCCTGATGTCATTGCGAGGAGCGTAGCGACGTGGCAATCTCATTCGCCCTGTCATCTGTTTATCCCGCAGATTTTCCGTCTTTACCTCTATAAATGTTATAATCGGATTAGGATTGTCATGAGTGTTGAAATTAATATACCGCCGGCATTCCAGACTCTCATCGACGGCGTAAAACAGATTAATGTTACCGGAAGCACGGTCGGCGAGTGCCTCGATGCGTTGTTAAAAAAGCATCCGGAATTAAATCCTCGGGCCTTTAACACTCGGGGCATGCTTCCCAAGGGCATTAATATATATGTTAACGGAAAGGCAGTTTACCCTGACCCTCTGGCAAGGTCAATACGCGACGGCGATAAAATTCATCTGGCATATATCATTCTGGGGGGCTAAGACCGCTGGATTTCTGGAAATCGTATAAAATAGATACTATAATACTGAGGTTATTGACAGGAGGCATACATGGTATTGAACACCGGCAGAATACTCAGGGTAAATCTTTCCAGCGGTAAAATAGGCACGGAGTCCGTTCCCGAGAAGATTGCGACGGACTTCATCGGAGGGCGGGGCTACGGCATCCGCTATCTCTATGATGAAATAGAGTCCGGTATCGACCCCCTCGGCGAAAAGAACAAGCTGCTGATACTCAACGGCCCGCTGGCGGGTACCACGGCCCAGGCTGTCTCACGCTGGATGATTTGCACAAAAAGCCCTCTGACCGGTGCTTTCGCCCGCTCCGTCTGCGGGGCGGATTTCGGGGCCTGGCTGAAATTCGCCGGCTACGAAATAATTATTATCGAAGGCAAAGCCGAAAAGCCCGTTTATATTCATATCACCCCGGATGGCGGTAAGATTATAGACGCCGCTGAAATCTGGGGCAAGGACACTAAAGAGACCCAGGCATGGCTGACGCAGCAGCATGGCCGGAATACCCGTACGGCCTGTATCGGCCCCGCCGGGGAGAACCTGGTTAAATATGCCGCCATCGTCAGCGACCGCCGCACGGCTGGCCGCTGCGGTACCGGTACGGTAATGGGCTCCAAGGACCTGAAAGCTGTTGTTGTCACGGCCACGCGCAAGCTGTATTTAGCCGACCCCGAAACATATGAAAAGCTGGCAAAAGAGCAGGTTAAAATCATCCTGAATAACGAGGGCTTTCAGAACCACAAGGAGTGGGGCACCACCGCCACCCAGGATATCACCAACGAAATAGGTATTTACCCCGTGCGCAACTTCCGCTACGGCCAGCAGCTTAATTATAAGGAGTTAATTGGCAGCGAGTACCGTAAGCTGAGGACGGGGGAAATGGGGTGTTATTCCTGCTCCGCCCGCTGTGGCAAGGTGCACACCGTTACTTCCGGCGTCTATGCCGGAGCTCACAGCGAAGGCCCCGAGTATGAGTCCATCTGGGCTTTTACCGGCCCTATAGAAAGCAATAATATAGAGGCCAGCATCGCCGCCGACCAGCTTTGCGACGACCTCGGACTGGATACGATAAGCACCGGCGGCAGCATCGGCTTTGCCTATGAGCTTTACGAGAAAGGTCTGCTCAAGAAAGCGGATGTCGACGGCATGGAGCTGGAATATGGCAACCACGAGACGATGGTCGCTCTGGTGAAGAAGATAGCCTACCGCGAGGGTATCGGCGACCTCCTTGCCGAGGGCGTTATGCGTATTGCCAAGAAAATCGGCCATAACTCCGATGTCTACGCCATCCACGTCAAGGGCCTGGAGTTGCCCGCCTACGAGCCTCGCGGCGCCAAGTCGCAGGGCTACAATTACGTAACCGCCAATATCGGCGCCAATCACTGCTATGGCTATGCCGCCCAGGATGTCTTCGGTGCTCCCTTTCCCCACCCCACCGACCGCTTTTCCGAGGAGAATGCCGATATAGTAATTTTCAATCAGGACGGCACCGCCACCCGGGAGACGGGGATTTGTTGTGGATTTTCCGGCGGCTGGGGCTGGGGAGAGCTTTTAGGGAAGCTGCTGGCCGCCGCCAGGGGCATTGATAAGTTCGCGGATGATGCCTATCTGAATCAGGTCGGCGAGCGTATATTTAACCTGGAAAGGGCTTACAATGTCCGCGAGGGTTTTTACCGTACGCAGGACACTCTTCCCAAGCGCATCCTCACCGAACCCCTCCACACCCGCGAAGCCCCCGGCGAAGGGCAGATTGTCGGTCATCAGGACGAGTTCCTCGATAAATACTATGAGTTACGCGGCTGGACGAAAGACGGCATTCCCGCCGAAAAGAAACTGAAAGAACTCGGACTGGACTTTGCCGTTAAAACATGAAATAAAACTATAGAGCAACGATTGAAATATCAGGAAAAAGGAGTACAGGTAAATGGGCAAGTCAAAGTACGGCAAATACATCACCACGGAGCTGAAGAGGGGTATCGTTATGCCCGGCTACAAAGGCCCCCAGCAAATCGCTCAGGGTTACCGGGATGGCTACCGCCTGGGACTGGAGCACGTTATCTGGATGGATAACGAGGTCCTTCCCGGTGCCTTCTACGGCGAGTACACCTGGCAATGGCCCTCCACGATGAAAGACCAGCGGCCGCCGATGCCGGGGATGAAAATGCCGGAATTAGTCACGCCGGAGCTTGTTAAAAGTGGGAAGGTACCCGGCATTGCTCCCCACTCACACCCCTTCGTCGAGATTTTCACTTACTTCGGAACCAATATGGACGACCCGTCCGACCTCGGCGGCGAGATTGAGTTCTGGCTGGAAGATGAAAAATTTATCCTTACCAAGAGCTTTATGGTATACATACCTGCCAATATGGAACATTGCCCTTTAGTCATACGTAATATGGAAAAGCCGATGTTCCACATGACCCTCGGTTCGGGGGATATGTACGTCTAGATTGAGAAATCATGTCCATCTTATTATTTGAAAGAGGTAATTAAAATGGGTAAAAACGCAAAATACGTTGTTGATAAACCTAAAGCTGAAGCCAAATATCCGCCTTACCGCATGGAGAATGACGCCGGCATCGTCAAGCCGATTGTCCAGGTCGATGCCGATACCGTCCCCGGCACTGAATTCTATGCCGAGGCCAAGTGGATAATGCCCGGTTCTGATAAAGAAGTAAAGCTTTGTGAGTCTCATACCCATGACTTCAACGAGGTACTCGGCTTTTTCGGCTTTAACTACGATAATATCCAGGACCTCGGCGCGGAGCTTGAAATTACTATCGATAATGAAAAAAACATCGTCGACAGGAGTTTCTCCGCCTGCATACCGGCCGGTGTCCAGCACGGTCCTGTCATCATCCGGAATATCAAACGGCCTATTTTCCATGTATCTTCCGGGCCCACCGGCCAGTACAAGTAACCATAAAAAAGTTAGGAGGTAGAACGTAATAATGGCTATTAATGATTTCAATCGTTACGGGGAGGAACTGGAAAAAATAATGCTGCTGCGGACCTCTCCCGTAGCTGTCAAAATGCTGGAAAAGGAGTCGGATATCCCGGAAGGCACCATGCGCCCCCGGCAGGACCGCGGCTACCACCTTGCCCAGTGCCAGGCTTTTTCGGTGTCGCGTCGGGATAAAACGGCTATCGCCATGCTGAAGGAAGACCACTGGTGCCCCGCCGCCCTCATGGCTTACGGTATGGTACCGGTCGAAGGCCCGGTGAGGGGCCACCCTTACGAACGCTTCGAGTACGGGAAATATATCGGTATTTTGACCGCCCCGTTGAGTACTGCCGACTTTGAGCCGGATGTCGTTATCGTCTATTCCAATACCTCCCAGCTCAGGGGGCTGCTGCTGTCTCTGGACATTGATGAAATACCGAATGTAAACGGCCGGTTCTTCCCTCCTTCCTGTGCCCACGCCGTCGTCACGCCGATGCTCAAGGGCGGTTACTGGGTGGTCATACCCGACCCCGGCGAGTACCAGCGGGCGCTCGGCGACGAGGGCGAGATGATGTTCGCCATACCTGCCGATAAAATGGAGGGTCTTATGGCTGGCCTCGGCAAGTTCCAGGACCAGGACTTCGCCTATCGCAATCATAATTATTTCATGCAGGGGGATTTCCCCCGTCCGGACTTTTACAAGGAGATGTTCCGGGGCTGGGGGCTGGAAGACTATTAGATGTCGGAATCTCATCAAGCGCACGGCCATACGCACGATATCAGCGGCGTTACCGACCGCCTGAGGGAGAAGGGATATCGACTGACTCCCCAGCGGTTGTTGATTCTCTCGGTGATTGAAAGCAGCCACGACCATGTTTCCGCCGAGGAAATTTATGCCCGGGTATCCGCCAGATACTCCAATGTTAATATCTCCACGGTCTACCGCACCCTGGATTTATTGAAACGACTCGGCATGGTGTATGAAATCGACCTCGGCGAGGGGCGTATCCGCTACCACGCCGAGGCAAGCGGTCACCATCATCATCTCGTCTGCCAGGAATGCGGCTCGGTCGTTGATATCGACGAATCGGTCCTCTCTTCGTTGCGGGATGTCCTGCTGCGTGATTACGGTTTCCAGGCTGATTTGAAGCATGTCGGGGTCTTCGGACTCTGCGAGAAATGCCTTAAAAAGTCCCGGGAGGGCAAACGGTCATGACCGGCGGGCGTAAGCAAAAATGGGAGAAGGAAACGCTGGAGCCGGCCCGGCGGCGTAATCCGGAACGCCGGTCGGATTTTAACCTGACCTCCGGCATGGAGATAAAATCCCTCTATACCCCCGATGACCTCCAGGGTGCCGACCTTGAAGAATCCCCTGGTTATCCGGGGGAATATCCCTTCGGGCGGGGCATCCAGCCCACCATGTACCGCGGGCGTCTCTGGACGATGCGCCAGTATTCCGGGTTCGCCTCGGCAGAGGAGTCCAATCGCCGCTACCGCTATCTGTTAGAGCAGGGGCAGACCGGCCTCAGCGTCGCTTTCGACCTCCCCACCCAGCTTGGTTATGATTCCGATAACCCTCTATCAAAGGGTGAGGTAGGCAAGGTGGGCGTGCCCGTCGATTCTCTGCACGATATTGAAGTCCTTTTTAAAGATATACCGCTGGACAAGGTCAGCACCTCCATGACCATTAACGCCACCGCTCCCGTCCTGCTGGCGATGTATATCGCCTTGGCTAAAAAACGCGGCGTGGCACCGGATAGTCTTAACGGTACCGTCCAGAATGATATTTTAAAGGAGTACATCGCCCGCGGCACCTATATCTTTCCCCCCACCCCTTCCCTGCGCCTGACAACCGATATCTTCGAGTATTGTAGCCAGAACCTCCCGCGCTGGAACACAATTTCCATCAGCGGCTATCACATCCGCGAGGCCGGCTCGACGGCCGTGCAGGAAATCGCTTTCACCCTGGCTAACGGCATCGCTTACGTCCGGGCGGCGATTGACAGGGGACTGAACGTCGACGATTTTGCCGGGCGGCTTTCCTTTTTCTTCGATGCTCATAACAACCTGCTGGAAGAAGTGGCCAAGTTCCGCGCCGCCCGTATCCTCTGGGCGAAAATTATGAAAGAGCGTTTTCACGCCAGGAACTCGCGTAGTTGCATGCTGCGTTTCCATACCCAGACGGCCGGCTCATCGCTGACCGCCCAGCAGCCCTATAACAATATCGTCAGGACGGCTATCCAGGCTCTGGCCGCCGTCCTCGGCGGAACGCAGTCGCTCCACACCAACTCCTATGACGAGGCTTACGCCACCCCCTCGGAAGAAGCCGTTACCACCGCCCTGCGCACCCAGCAGGTGCTCGCCTACGAAAGCGGCGTGGCCGATTCCGTCGACCCCCTCGGCGGGGCGTTTATGGTGGAGGCTTTAACACGGGAGATGATTGCGGCAGCGGAGAAATATATTGAAAAAATCGACTCTCTCGGCGGCGCTTTGAAAGCCATCGAAAGGGGATTTCCCCAAGGGGAAATACAGGAAAGCTCTTACCGCTACCAGAAGGAAGTCGAAGCGGAGGATAGAACTGTCGTCGGGGTAAATAAATTCGTTATCCCGTATGCTAAAATTAAAAGACTCGTCCGCATCGACCCTGCAGAAGCAATGAAACAGGTGGCCGGACTCAAGAAGATAAAGCAAGAGCGGGACGCCGCGGCAGTTACCGCGTCCCTGGACAACCTGAAAAGGGTCGCCGGAGGCACGGAAAACACCATGCCGGCTTTCATACGCTGCGTAGAGGCTTACGCCACCGTCGGGGAAATCAGCGATGCCCTGCGGGAGGTATTCGGCGTGCAGCGGGAGTTTTTAATAATATAGTGTCATTGTCATTCTGAAGGAGCGTAGCGACTGAAGAATCTCGGGGCAGGAGGGTGAGGTAGATAAAGCCCTTCCCCCTACCGAGATTCTTCGCTTCGCTCAGAATGACGGCGATTATTGAGTCGGGAGTCAAATTTAATGATTAAGAGAATCCACCATATCGGTATTGCCGTTAACAATCTCAAAGAAAGCGTTTCTATTTATGAGAAAATGCTGGGAATCAGTGCTTGTATCGAGGATGTTCCCTGCCAGCAGGTAAGCGAGGCTATCTTTAAATTCGGCGATGAAGCGGAAATCAATCTCCTTGAGCCTATGGGTCCCGAAAGCGCTGTGGCTAAATTCCTCGAAAAGCGTGGTGAGGGCCTGCACCACATCGCTTTAGAAGTGGATGATATCGATGCGGAACTTAAAGCGATGCAGAAAAAAGGCTTCCGGCTTATCGATGAGGAGGGGAGAGAAGGTGCCGAGGGTAGAATCGGCTTCCTCCACCCGAAGTCGGCCGGCGGCGTTCTCATCGAGCTTGTCCAGCTACGGCAAGAGGGAGAGTAGTTATATATTATTGTCATTCCCGCGAAAGCGGGAATACAGGGGAGGGGATAATGAGTGTTGTTTCTGGCCTACGAC
>CAYVPT010000005.1:0-23199 GCA_964453865.1 uncultured Dehalococcoidaceae bacterium | reverse complement strand
CCAAGGTAAGAAGCGGCGCTATTGTGGGTCTCGACGGGGCTATTGTTGAGGTTGAGGTAGATATTTCTCCCGGTTTACCCTCATTTACCATCGTTGGCTTGCCGGATGCAGCCGTTCAGGAAGCTAAGGAACGCGTACGGGCCGCCATACGCAACTCCGGCGGCACCTTCCCCATGAAACGTATTATAGTGAACCTGGCACCGGCCGACCTCAAGAAAGCCGGCCCGGCTTACGACCTGTCCATAGCCGTCGGCATTCTCCTGAGTTCCGAGCAGGTCAGCGCCGGTGCCAATGACACCATGTTCCTCGGCGAGCTATCGCTGGACGGCGGCCTGCGCCATACCAATGGCGTCCTGCCGCTGGTCGCCCTCGCCCATGACGAAGGCATATCCAGCGTTATCGTACCGGAAGCCGATGCCAAAGAAGCTTCGCTGATTGAAGGAGTTAATATCATCCCTATGACCTCGCTGTCACAGCTTGTCAGCTATCTGCAGGGAGAGATACCGGCGCCGGAATTCGACCGCGAGAACATACCTACCTATACTGCGCCGTTGATGAATTACACCGACCTCGCTGATATCAAGGGACAGGAACACGTTAAGCGTGCCCTCGAGGTGGCGGCTGCCGGGGGGCACAACATGATAATGTGCGGACCGCCGGGCAGCGGTAAGACTTTGCTGGCCCGCGCCCTGCCGTCGGTACTGCCGCTGATGACCAGCGACGAAGCCCTTGAGGTCACCAAGATTTACAGCGTCAGCGGTCTACTCCCCGCGGATACCCCTCTCATCCGGCAGCGCCCCGTTCGCTCGCCGCACTACACCATTTCCAACGCGGGGCTGGTAGGCGGGGGACACTTTCCCAGACCGGGGGAGATTAGCCTCAGCCACAAGGGTGTCCTCTTCCTCGACGAGCTGCCGGAGTTCGGGCACTCGCTGCTGGAAGTACTTCGCCAGCCGCTGGAAGACAAGGCCGTCACGATAAGTCGCGCCCAGGGTACCGTCACTTTCCCCTCCAGTTTCATGCTGGTAGGCGCCATGAATCCCTGTCCCTGCGGCTACTACGGCGACCCCTTCCGTAAGTGCACCTGCCCGCCCAGTCTGGTTTCACGTTATCAAAGGCGTATCAGCGGGCCGTTTATCGACCGCGTGGATATCTTCGTCGAGGTGCCGCATATCGACTACGAAAAGCTGACCGACCGGAGCCGGGGGGAGTCATCGGAAACAGTCCAGGCAAGGGTGGCTGCCGCCCGCGTCCGCCAGCTTAAGCGCTTTAAAAGCTCTAAAGTCACCAGCAACGCCGAGATGACACCCGCCGAGATACGTGACTTCTGTCATGTCGAAGACTCCGCCCAGAGCCTGCTCCAGGCGGCCATGAAGCAGCTTTACCTCTCCGCCCGTGCTTTCCACCGCATTCTCAAGCTGGCGCTTACTATTGCCGACCTCGAGAGCAGCGAGACCATCAAAGCCCAGCACGTCGCCGAGGCAGTACAGTATAGACCCAGGAGGACTGAGGATTAATCATGGACAAATACCTGAAACAGAACAAAGACCTCTGGAATGAAATAACCCCTATTCACGCGCGGTCGGCTTTCTATGACGTGGAGGGATTCAAGAACGGCAGGAGTAGTATGCTCTATCCAATAGAGCTTGAAGAGATGGGAGATATCAGCGGGAAATCCCTGCTGCACCTTCAGTGTCATTTCGGCATGGATACGCTTTCCTGGGCAAGGCTGGGGGCGAAAGTAACGGGCGTGGATTTCTCGGATAAATCCATAGACATGGCGCTCTCTCTGAGCAAAGAGCTGGAGATAGAAGCGGAATTCATTTGCTCTGATATCTATGACCTGCCGGAGAACCTTAAAAGCAAATTCGATATCGTCTATACTTCTGCCGGTATCCTCTGCTGGCTCCCCGACCTGAAACGGTGGGCCGAGATAATCTCCCGTTTCCTCAAGCCGGGAGGCTTTTTCTACATCCTCGAAGGTCATCCCTTCAGTGTTGTCTTTGACGATTCGCCGGATGCTACAGAGTTAAAAGTCAAGTATTCATACTTCCATACGCCGGAACCTACGAAATGGGAACCTCAATGTGACTACACCTCACCGGTAAAAGGATCTTTAAAGTGGATAAACGATGATCCTGACGCAGTGGTTACCCACGGTTCATACGAATGGACTCACAGTATGGGTGATATAATAAACAGCCTTATATCCGGGGGGCTGAAGATTGAGTTCCTCCACGAGTTCCCCGTAATTTTCTTCAAATGTTTACCCTTCATGGAGCGTGACGATGACGGGTTGTGGCGGATAAAGGGAGATAAGATTCCGCTGACCTTTTCAATTAAAGCCACCAAACCGCTTTAAATTGACACTTGCCTTAAAAGAGAGATAAAATCAGGCTAGAGGCAGGCTGTAACGCCTTCGCCGGTCTTTTCTCCCAAACAACAATCCAGGAAGGAGTACGGTTTACAATGCCTAAAGTGGACTACAATAAATTACTCGTCAGGAAACCCGCCTATGAAATCGCCGTAGGACTGGAGGGCAAGCACAAGGGCCACCAGGTACCATCGATGACCTACATGAGCAATGCCCTGGTGCCCGGTTCCAATACCTACGTGGAAGTGAGTTGGATATATGACGTACCCACCCCCAACCCCTATGTCTTCGAGCACGCCCATAACTATAACGAAATCGTCATGCACATCGGCAGCGACCCGGATGACCCGGAAGCCCTTGGCGGGGAAATGACCATAGAGGTTGAAGGCCAGCCCCTGACTTTCGATAGGACCACCGCTCTTTTCCTCCCCAAAGGCACCAAGCACGGCCCGTTGACCTGGAAAAAGGTAACCCGTCCCCACATCGAGATGACGATAATGCTGGGCTGCGGGGACTTCGCCAAAGCCATGCCTGGCCGGAGTCCGGATAAATAAGAATTACTTCCCGGTAATACAGTAGGGAGTAATATATCAGCCACTAAAAGGGAAAGGAAAGGTATAGATGAGTAAATACGGCAAGTATATCTGCACGGAACTCAAGAAAAATGTCCCGCTGCCTCCTTACCGGGAGTGGGAACGGGACATGATTGGTGATGGCCTGTGGGACGGCTACCACCGCGGTCTGGAGCACGTCGTCTGGACGGACTCCGAGGTGATGCCCGGCTCTTTCTACTCGGAAATGGTCTGGCAGTGGCCTAATACCTGGCCCAACCAGCGTCCGCGCCCCGTGCTTACTCCGGAACAGATAGAAGAAGCGAAGAAACGGCCGGGCGGCCAGGGCGTTCCCCCGCATGCCCACCCCTTCGCGGAGCTTCTCTCTTTCTTCGGGACGGACCTGGAGCACCCGGAAGAGCTTAACGGCGAAGTGGAATTCTGGATGGAGGACGAGAAGTATGTCTTCGATAAGAGTTTCGTCGTCTATATCCCGGCGAACGTCACTCACTGCCCGCTGAAGGTCCTCCGCATGGATAAGCCCTTCTTCCACTACACCATCGGCCCCGGTAACATGTATGTCTAGTCCCGGAGTATCGGGAGAGAAAGGAAATGCTAATGTCAGAACGGAAATACGAAAAATACTTTGTAACTAAAGATAAACCCAATTTTGAGTATCCCGCTTACGAGCACCCCGACGCCGGGACGTCGATACGGCTTGCCTATATCGACGAGGATACCGTCGAGGGCGCCGAGTTCGGCTGTGAGAATATGTGGCTGCTTCCCGGTGGTCCAGCGGAACAGACGATAATGGATGCCAATACCCGGCCCTATGACCGTTTCTTCGGCTTCTACGCCTTTAACTACGATAATATCCGCGACCTCTGCGCGGAAATGGAAGTCTACATTGGTGGGGAAGAGCATATCATCAAGAGAAGCGGCGCCATGTTCATTCCGGCCAATCTAGAGGTCGGCCCGCTGACCATCCGCAATGTCACCAAGCCCATATTCTTCACTACCGAATTCCCCTGCGGCAAAGCTATCAAGAAATAATAGTTCCTCGCCATTATCCTGTTCATCATACGATTAAGAATGAAGAGATTTGGAAAAACATGGTTTCTCGCGGTAACTCTACCTGCTATGGAGGATTGATTTATGCCAGAAACCAAGTATGGGAAATATATCGTCAGCGAGCTGAAACAGCCCGCCGCGGAAGCGCCTTGGAATCCGCCTATAACGACGGCGGGAAGAGGGAGAGGGGGCCGGGTGCTCTTCCTGGACAGCGATATCGTGCCGGGGGCCTTTTACATGGAGTGCGTCTGGGTAATGCCGCGGCCGCGGCTCACCGAAAAGGAAATAGATGCGGCCAAGGCCAGAGGCCCCGGCTCTCATGCCCACGACTACGACGAGGTGATAGCCTTCTTCGGGACGGACACCAACAACCCGTACGACCTGGGCGCCGAGGTTGAGTTATACCTGGGGGACGAGAAGCATATTATCAACAAAACCAGCCTAGTCTTTATCCCGGCGGGGTTGAAGCACTGCCCGTTGACCTTCCTCAGGGTGGATAGACCCGTGTTCCACTATACCACCGGGCCGGGCAAGATGTATTTTTAGAGAGAGTAAAGAAAATCCCGGGGTGTCATATCAACCTCCGGGATTTTTTTATTATGTCTTGGTTGTTGATAGTCAGGAACCAACCGTGCCCCATGTAATCAGGCCCACCATCACCATCAGGATTCCCAGGCTCAGGGCAATCCACCCCCCGGCTTTCAGGGCGCCTGGCTGCGGGCGCTCCGGCCAGTGAGAAATAAATTCCCTCACGTCGGTATGAGTCGTGAGGGCTTCATCCATTTTCTTTTGTTCCTGCCTGCCCCACAGTACACTGATGATTCCCAGAACGACGAATACGCCGCCAGCAATGGCCAGAATCACCCATTCCGACATAAATTACCAACCCCCCGAACCGGATTATTAATGTTCACTATAGGGTATCGGAACGCAATTTGCAACAGGCGGACCGGTACGGTTACTACGGCCCGCCCGTCTCTAACAAAACCGTTTATTTTACTTCAGCGGTAGCGCCGGCATCTTCGAGTTTCTGCTTGGCAGTGGCCGCTTCTTCCTTGCTGATGTTCTCTTTAACCGGTTTAGGCGCAGCTTCCACCAGGTCTTTGGACTCTTTCAGTCCCAGGCTGGTCAATTCGCGGACGGCCTTGATTACGTTGATTTTATTAGCACCGAACTCTTTAAGAATAACGGTAAACTCCGTCTGTTCCTCGTCCGCCGGGGCTGCTTCCCCGGTTGCAGCCGCTGCCGCTACGGCGACCGGTGCCGCGGCGCTGACGCCGAACTCGGTTTCAAGAGCCTTGACCAGCTCGGCCAGCTCAAGTACGGTCATGCCCTTGACGGTTGTCATGATGTCATCAATAGCCGCCGATTTCTTGGATTTTTCAGCTTTGGCTGCTTTGGGCTTTTCGGCTTTAGCTGCCTTTGGCTCTTTGGTCTCCTCTTTTTCCGGTGCGGGTTCTTCGGCTTTAGCTGCCTTTGGCCCTTTGGGCTCTTCTTTTTTTGGTGCGGGCTCTTCGGCCTTCGCTTCTTCCTGCTTTACTTCGTCTGCCATTTTACACTCCCTCCAGTTGTTTGATTCTAGCCTGCAGTACACCCATGATGCTGCGGATAGGTCCCGCCAGCACATTTACCAGGTTGTAGATGGGACTCTGCATACCGGCCATTACCTGCGCGATGAGTACTTCTTTCGACGGTAATTTTGCCAGGGTTTCTACCTCAGCCGAGCTTAAAACCCTGTCTTCCAACCAGCCTCCCTTGATATTTAAAATAGACTTCGTGCTGCGAATGTAATCGGCCAGGACTTTAGCGGCCCCGTGTGATTCGCTGTAATCGAAAGCTATGGCTATCGGACCCACGAAAGAATCCGCCAGGTTGTCTATGCCACTCCCACGGGCGGCTATCTGGGCTAAGGAATTTTTAACGACCTGGTATTCAATGCCCGATTTTCTTAATTCCCGGCGTAATTCGGTCAGCTCAGCCATCGTCAATCCCCGGTAGTCCGTAAGGACACCGAGATTGCACCGTGACAGCGCATCCCGCAGGCTTTCGACTATTTCCCTTTTCTTTTCCGTTGCCATGGTTCAAACCTCCGGCAATACTTCTGTAAAAACCTTTGCTTTATACAAATAAAAAGTCCCCGTGCCTGGTGCACGAGGATTTGAAAATACGTGGACAATCCGTTTTGGTTTCATCCTCGGCAGGCACTTAATTAAGTCCCGATAGAATCGGGACACCCGCTGTCTGGGGACTCTTTATTAAAGTGTTAACGATTTATTATATCATAGCTACGTGGTAGTGTAAAGACCAGGGAAAACGTTACTATTTTGCATCTAGTTTTTTACTTACCCCCTTTTATCCCCCTCTCGAACAGGTTTATTTGTTAACCCGATTTTTTATGTTGTTCAAGAGGGGGCTTCGCCCCCTCTCGCTGTGCACTCTCCTTGTTTGGGGGGTGGGGAAGACTGAGGTCTAAGCCGCGAATGACGCGAGGGCGGTATGGGTGGGAAAAGATATAAAACGAGGGGAGGGGTTATCCTTCCCAGTCGAATGAATATCGAAACAAACAACAAGCATTTCAACTTGTTCCTTAAAGGTATATAATTATGTGTAGAGGGTCACTAATGACAGCAGTATATATAATAATCGGCGGTGTGGCGGGAGGAGCGCTGGGCTGGCTGCTGGGGCGTTTTAACAGCCGCCGGCAGCAGGATTGTGAAACACCCACCTGACGCGCCACCTCAAATCCCCGGTCGGGGACTATCACCGGCATATTACTCGGACTTCTTATCGCCTTGGTAATTACTACAACTGTATAACGGCGTTATACTTTCTTTTGGTACTATTTGCATCCGGTCTCTTCTAATACTCACCCCCTTTATCCCCCTCTTGAACAGGTTTATTCTTTTAGCTCGTTTTTCTATGATGTTCAAGAGGGGGAGAGAATATGAGAGGGGGCTAAGCCCCATCTCTCCTGAACTCCCCTCCCTAGCTATAAATATCTGCGGTGTCTTACAAGCGTCTCTGGCTGGAGAGGGGTCAGGGGTGAAGCTTGAACGCATCAACCAAATGTAGATGGAACGTGTAATGTGTCTTTATTCTTTCCTCTTGTACTCGGGTGAGAAAAACAGGTCGTGGAAAAGAATCGGTTTTTTCGGGTCGTTAATCTTCTTAAAATTAAGCGGGCAATGGTAAAGCCCGGCCGGTACGAATACCGTGGTGGCTTCGGTAATGACGAACTTCTCCAGGTTCTTGCCGTCCCGGCTCAGCGTTAGCTCCACCACCCCGCCCAGGTCGGGCATGTTGGTCAGGTCTCCTCCCGCGAAAATAAGGAACTGGTCGAAGTCGTGGGCGTGGTTATCGGCAACCATTTCAAAAGGCTCGGTAATCGCCCACCAGCTCATCGAGAAGTCTCTCTTGCCGTAGTCCTTGTCGCTGTGCAGGCCCAGTCGCGGTGCGCTGACCTCGGGATGGGGCGTTTCATTGGCGACGACGCTTTTTCTAAAGTATTTTTCCAGAGCGGCTCTTTCGCCTGTTGACATGCGGGTGCCTCCTTTTCTGACGGATTTTCCTGAATTATATATCTTCGGAGGTGGGTTTGTCTTGTTTTTCTTCAGGAGGCCTGGCTCTGGTGACCGGCTTTAATTTCCTCGAAGAGTTTATACGCTTCGGCTACCATTTCCCTGATGGGTAGCTGGTAGGGACACCTGGTTTCGCATTCGCCGCACTCGGTACACTCGGCGGCTTTGGCCATGGCGCCGGGGATGAAGGGGCTTTTTAGATACCAGTCCGGCGGCAAGCGCTTGACGAACGACGGGAAGCTTAACGCCATAGATATGGGGATTTCCTGCGGGCAGGGCTGGCAGTAATCGCAGCGGCGGCAGAACCGCGTGCCCAGTTCGTCTTTTAGCTGCTGCATCTGTTTCTGTTCGGCGGCGGTCATCCGGTGCGAGCCGTTATAGATACGGACAATTTCCTCTATTTCACCGACTTTCTCGATGCCGGGGATAATAGCTATATCGGGGAACTGGAAGAGGTATTTAAAAGCGACGGCGGCATTTGACAGCATCCCGCCGGCCATCGGCTTCATATTGATGAATCCCACGTCGTTTTCCCGGCACAGTGGCAGCAGTTCGTCGGCGGGTTCGCTGGCGATGAAGACATCCTGCCGTCGCCCTTTTACCGCCTGCCCGATACGCTCCTCGCTGGTGGTGTAGCCGTTGGCGGTATCGAGGAAGTTTATGCCGAGGTCGAGGCACCGGCTGACCACTTTAACGGCGTCGTCATCGTTCAGCCTCTGGATGGGTATCCCCCCGAAGCCCAGCCGCGTTACCATCATATCCGTTTTACCCAGTCTTATCTTTTCCACAGCGTTTCTTTTCGGTTTAATCCGAGCGTTACCCTTGTTATCTATTCCCACCCGGACCGCCCTCGCATTATCTTCGGCCTATCCCTTAGCTATAGACCACCCCGGCAGGGAGTGCGCCGCGAGAGGGGACGAAGTCCCTCTTAAACCACTCCCCCTGATTTTTAGGGGTGTCTAAGAGGGGCGTCAGCCCCTCTTCATTCAATTCCCCCTCTCCTTCGGAGGGCTTTGTATCAAAAGTCATTCTGAGGAGCGATAGCGACGTGAGAATCTAATTGGTCAAAGCTGAAAACCACCCGACCAGACCCTCACGCCCGCCTACGGCGGGCTCAGGGTGACATGACAAGTACTATTAATGCAACGCCCCTTCGGAGGCAGGGTGAGGGAGAGGGGGACATAGGGGGTGAGGTTTATTTAATCCGTGCTTTCATTATCCCGTAGAATTCCTCGGGTTCTTTGCCGATGGATAATTGCTCCATGGGGCACATCTTCCTGCCGTCATCTTGCATGATATAAGGCACGGTACTGTCGAGATGGTACTTAATGCCGTACCTGTCCAGCGTTTTTATCGCCAGTTCGCTCCCCAGCGGACTGTACACCTCGTCGGCGTTGGCCTTAACCGCGAGCAGGGCGGCGGCGTTGCCGATGACTTTATCATAGAGGACGGTCGGCTCGGGCCCGATTTCCCGGGTGCCGATGTATTCCATCAGGGGCAGCAGCCGTTCTTTTTTCGAGTTGAAGACCAGCGTCTTCTCTTTATATATACGGAGTGTGTCGCCGCTGGATATGAAATCGCTGTAGAGGTTTTCAGACATTGTCTATTTATTATGATATCTGGCTGAAAATGGAATGTCAAAAGAGTTGATTTGACAGCCCCGCCCACAGGGTATATGTTTAAAGTGAGATAGATTCATGGAAAGAGGTAAGTCATGGGTTTTGGGTCGTTTATGAAAAAGGTATTCAGCGTGAGCAGCCGGGACGAGGCCGAGTTGCAGAAATACCGGGATAAGCACGGCATTATCGTAGACGAAAAAACAATTGCTGAAGGCGAAGTGAAAAATGAAAGCCCCGAGATAGAGACCTATGACGCCTGGGAGGAAATCAAGAACATACGTATGAATTTCTTCTTTGGTTCCTGGGTTACCCGCAAGTTCCACCCCATCGGCGAGGACAAGCTTAAGAAAGAACTGGAAGAACTGGAGAAAAAACGTCAGGAAGAAGCCGAAGAGAAGCAGAGGAAGGTTGGAGGGCAGTAGGGGAGATACCGCAAAACCTCCATCCTCGTTATCGTTTGCCGTCGATTGACTTGACACGAAAGTCGTCTTTAGCTATCATGTACACCATTCAATGCTATTTCAGGGGATACCTTTATATCCCCGGAGGAGAGTGCCTGTGAAACTTGGCGAGCTTATGAACCATAAGGATTTCAAGCACCGCGTTCTGGTTACCGTCAAGCCGAAGGAGACTATTTCCTCGACTATTCAGAAACTGGCTGAATACGATTACGGGTCGCTTCCCGTCTGCAATGACAAGGGTGAACTGGTGGGGATTATCACGGAGAGGGACATCGTGAGGAAGTGCTTTACCGGCGGCACCGACTGCTCTAAGTTCAAGGTGCAGGACGTCATGTCGAAGAAAGTGGCTGTCGGCAGCGCCGAGGACGACCTTGATTACGCTATAAATGTGATGAAAAGTGAGAGGATTCGGCACCTGCCCATCGTTGACGACCGGAAGGTGATCGGCATGATTTCCATGCGCGACCTGCTGGGCGTTAAGCTGGAGGAGACCCGCGCCGAGGTCAAATACCTCACTGACTATATTTCCGGAGGGATTTAGTTAGGGAGTAGGGGGAGGAATATGAGGTATAATAATATATATTGTATAAAGGAAGCTAGGAAAACTGTCTAAATTGTACTGATAAGATTCCCGCCCTTCATCCACACAAAACTCCCCGAAAGGCATTTGCGGAATCTAATTTTCTATCCTCCGGTCGATTAGATTCTCTTATATAGCTTCACACGGTCCCGGAATACCTAGCCCTCCTTAGCCGCGTTTAGTGCTGTGAGCCAGGCCCATAGACCCCATATCATGAGTGTAGGTGCCAGTATGAACCAGTGGATTGTCTCCAGACCGAGTTTCTGATTTGTAGCGCTGGCTATGATGGCTACTATAAGGATCGCCATGGCCAGTAAGTCTAGAACAAACGCAACTCTAGCATGCCATTTAGCACCCATCCCAAACAATAGGAATTTCATATCCTGGGGAACTTCTGCCATTTTCGTACCCTCCGTAACAAATTTGTTCCTTTTTACCATTTTATGTACTATTTGTCAATAGGATAGGGGGGTAGGGTATTATTTTACGCAAAATATCACATATAAAACTTTATTGAGAAGTCTGGTATCAGTGTTTGCTTTTGAACTGTAATCTGCTTGCAGGATAAAGTAATACTATATAGATTGTCGTCTTATATTACATACAATTCAGTTACTTCTTCCCCGCCCTCTTCTTCACCCCATCCTCGTACATTAACCCTTCTTCTGCCGTGTTTTACACCCATCCCGCTTTCGTACTATAATGCATAACATCCAAGTTAAAGTCAGTAAAAAAGGAATATATCATGCCTTTTGAATCGGTGATAAACATCAGCTCGGCCAATATCAAGTTCGGCTTCGGCGCTGCCCGGGAAATCGGCTTCGACATGAAGGAACTCGGTGCCCGCCGGGTCATGGTAGTCACCGACAGCAATCTGGCTGCCATGCCGCCGGTCGGGACAGTCCTGCAGTCGCTTCAGGATGAGGGACTGGAAGCTGTCTTATTCGATGGCACCCGCACTGAACCTTCGGACGCTTCCCTGAAAGAATCTATCGACTTTGCCACGGAGGGTAAGTTCGACGGCTTTATCGGGGTCGGCGGCGGTTCCAGCATGGATACCGCCAAGGTTGCCGACCTTTACTCCACCTACCCGGCCGATTTTCTGGAATACGTCAACGCTCCCATCGGCAGGGCGGTCCCGGTGCCCGGCCCCCTCAAACCGCTGGCCTGTGTTCCCACTACAGCGGGGACGGGCTCCGAAACGACGGGTATAGCCATCTTCGATATCGTCGCCATGCATGCCAAGACAGGCATCGCCAGCCGTGCGATAAAGCCGACGCTCGCCATCGTCGATCCCCGGAATACGCGCACTCTCCCGGGAATAGTCGCCGCCTGTACGGGCTTCGATGTTCTGGTCCATGCCATCGAGTCGTACACCGCCCTTCCCTTCGACCGGCGTCCGGCGCCGGAAAATCCTCGCCTGAGGCCGACCTATCAGGGTTCCAATCCCATAAGCGATATCTGGGCTGCCCGGGCTATAGAGATTGTTAGCGCGAATTTGATTAAGGTAATCAATGACCCTGCCGATGATGAAGCCCGCAGCCGGATGCTTATGGCGGCTACCTTTGCCGGTATCGGCTTCGGCAACGCCGGGGTCCATCTGCCCCACGGCATGTCCTACCCCGTATCCGGAATGGTGCGCGGATACAAGCCTGACGGTTATGCTGTCGGTCACGCGATTATACCCCACGGAATGTCGGTAATTCTGTGCGCCCCGGCTGTCTTTCGCTTTACAGCACCGGCAAATCCGGAAAGGCACCTGGAGGCTGCCCGGCTAATGGGTGTGGATATTGGGGGTGCTGCCGCGGAGGATGCCGGCGATATACTCGCCGGGGCCGTCATCGCCCTCATGCGAAAAACGGGGATTCCCAACGGTCTCGGTGCTGTCGGCTATACGGCCGCCGATGTTGATAAACTGGTTGAGGGCACGCTGCCGCAGCAGAGGGTTATCAGTCTTTCACCCCGCCCCTTCACCCCGGATGACTTAAAACAGCTCTTCCTCGATTCGATGGTCTGCTGGTAATTACTTACTTCTTCCCCTTCCTCTTCTTCACCGCATCCTCGTATATCTTCCCCAGTCCCTTGCCGTGCTGCTTTATTTTCTGCTTCTTCTTGCGCAGCTTTTCCTCCCGTGCTTCCTGGCGGGTCTTTTCCGTGCTATCGTTTTTTGGCGAACTGCTGCCCATCCTCTATCACCATTTCCTTGCGCAGCTCGATAATCCTGTCCCTTATCAATGCCGCTTTCTCGAACTCCAGAGCCTTGGCGGCCTGTTTCATCTGTGTCTCCAGGTCTTTGATTAAGCGCATCGTGGCTTCGCGGGTAACCGGGGTTTCCACGGTGTAGTCGGCACGCTTTTCGGCTACCGCCGCCGCCTTCACCCGCTCGGTGATGTCCCGCACCGCCTTGCGTATACCCTGCGGCGTGATGCCGTGCTCGCGGTTAAAGTCCTCCTGGATTTTCCGCCGCCTCACCGTCTCGTCTATCGCTTCCCGCATGCTCTTCGTGACCGTGTCCGCGTACATAATGACGTGTCCGTCGATGTGCCTTGCCGCCCGTCCCATCGTCTGTATCAGCGTTACTCTCGACCTCAAATACCCTTCCTTGTCGGCGTCGAGGATGGCGACCAGGCTGACCTCCGGCAGGTCGAGTCCTTCTCTCAGCAGGTTGATGCCGACGACCACGTCATAAACACCGAGGCGTAAATCGCGCAGTATCTCGACCCTCTCCAGTGTATCGACATCCGAGTGCAGGTAGTGCGTCTTTATCCCCATCTCCGCCAGGTAGTCGGCCAGCTCTTCGGCCATGCGTTTGGTGAGTGTGGTTACCAGGCACCGGCTCTCCTTATTCACGCTTGTCTTTATCTGTTCGAGAAGGTCGTCGATTTGCCCCTTCGTCGGCTTAACCTCGATAGTCGGCTCCAGCAGTCCCGTCGGTCGCACGAGTTGTTCGACCACCTGCTGGCTGTGCCGAGATTCGAACTCCGCCGGCGTCGCCGAGGTGAATATCACCTGGTTGATGCATTGCTGGAACTCATCGAAATTTAGCGGACGGTTGTCCAGCGCCGAGGGGAGTCTAAATCCGTAGTTAACGAGTGTTTCCTTGCGTGAGCGGTCGCCGCGGTACATACCCCGTATCTGCGGCAGTGTCATGTGCGATTCGTCGATGAACAGCAGGAAGTCCTTCGGAAAATAATCGAGCAGAGTAGATGGAGAGCTACCCGGCGGTCTTCCCGCCAGATGCCTTGAATAGTTCTCCACGCCGGAGCAGTAGCCAGCCTCCAGCATCATCTCCAGATCGTACTCGGTGCGGGCCTGAAGGCGCGCCGCTTCCACCACCTTGCCCTGCGCGTTCAACTCTTTAAGTCGCTCCACCATCTCCACGCGTATCCCTTCTATGGCTTTGGTCATCTTTTCACGCTGGGTCACGAAGTGCTTGGCGGGGAAAATACTCACCTCTTTAATTTCTTTCAGGATTTCTCCCGTCAGTGGGTCGAGGGACATGATTCTTTCGATGTCGTCGCCGAAGAACTCAATCCGCAGCGCCAGTTCCTCGTAGGCCGGCTGAATTTCCAGCGTGTCTCCCCGGATGCGGAAATTACCCCGCGCCAGGTCGAGTTCGTTGCGGCCATACTGCATATCGATGAGCTGGCGCAGTAGCTGCTGCCGGCCGTATTTCTGGCCGCGTTTCAGCGTGGCGACGAATCCCTTGTATTCCTCCGGGTCGCCAAGGCCGTAGATGCAGGACACCGACGCCACGATAAGCACATCCCGCCGGGACAACAGGGCGTGGGTGGCGGCGTGCCGCAGCTTATCTATTTCCTCGTTGATGTCGGCGTCCTTCTCGATGTACAGATCCTTATGCGGGATATACGCCTCCGGCTGGTAATAGTCGTAGTAGCTCACGAAGTACTCTACGGCATTGTCGGGGAAGAACTCCTTGAACTCGCTGGAAAGCTGGGCGGCGAGGGTCTTGTTGTGGCAGACGACCAACGTGGGGCGCTGCACCCTCTCGATGACGTTGGCCATGGTGAACGTCTTGCCGCTGCCGGTGACGCCCAGCAGCGTCTGGTGTTTATAGCCCTTTTCCAGCCCCTCCACCAGTTTATCCACCGCCTGGGGCTGGTCGCCGGTCATTTGAAAGTCGGAGACTATTTTAAACTCTGGCATACTGATTACAGTATATAACTTTCAGGGAAAAATTGAAACGTTTGTTTTGTTTTATCGTTAAAACAAAGTGGCTAATGGAAGGCGCTGATAATCCAGACGGATTCGGTGAGTCTCTCCCCTTGGATGGAGAACCCTTCTTCGGTGAATATTATCGTCAACTCTTCAAAGAGTCCCGGATATTTGTCTTCGAATTCTCTTAGAACATCGCTCCGGCCAGCTTCTAAAAACGCCTGCCGGATACGCCGTTCTTCGGCGGCGTTGCGGAACATCAGGTCGGCGATGACGATACGTCCTCTGGGCTTGAGAAGCCTTTTCATCTCGATAACCGCTTCCACCTTTTCCGCCGGTGTCAGGTGGTGCAGTGCATAGGTGGAGACAACCAGGTCGACCTGCGGCATATAGAGGGGGATGGTGAGAAAGTCTCCTTCCTCGACTATCATATCGGGGTATTTCTCCTGACAGATTTCCCTCATCTCTTTCAAGGGTTCAATTCCCACAACGTGCATACCCCGCGCCAGGAAGCGTGAAGCCAGATTTCCCGTCCCAATACCGATATCGATGACGGAGGAATAGCTGTTGTTATCCAGTTGGCAGTACTCGACTACTTTGTCCAGCACGCGTTCGTAGTCCTGGAAAATCCAGTTTTCAGCCCGGGCCGCCCTGACAACATCCAGGTCGTAGGACTTGGCCCATTCATCGAATCCCCACGTGTCTTCAGACATCTTCCCTTTAGTATATAACTTTAGGGTGGTTTTAGAAAATAGTGCTCTCTCCCCTTTTTGCCACTTCATCCTGTCATTGCGAGGAGCGCCATCTACGTGGCAATCTTATTCCCGCGTCATTCCAGCCCTCACGCTACGCTCAGGATAAACTCCGGCTGGAATCCATAAACCTCACACCCTTTATCCCCCTCTCCTTCGAAGGAGAGGGGGAAGAAAATAGAAAGAGGGGCGAAGCCCCTCTTGAACACCCCATCATAATATTGCCCCACCCCTTTTAAGCACGCTGTATTCCTCGCTTTTTATTTTCACAGCCCCTTTATAAAATCCCTCAAATACACCAGGGCTTGATTGATAGTCCGCCTGGCTATTATCTGTGGATTTCCTCCCGGGTAACCCGTCGCTGTCGAATTACTTTTACCCTCCGCCGCCACCCCTATATAAGCATTCCTTTTCTCTCTATCCCCGGTAATGTCCCCGTCGTCTATCGCCAGCCCGATATCAGCCCTAAACTGCTTTCGAGCCATTTCAGCTATCTCAATCGCTGTCATGTCGCTGGCTCCGGCATCTCTGTTCGGGAGGATTAAGCCACCCCTGAAATATTTTTCGCTGCCGGTGTTTTTAGTGAAAGACTGTGCCAGCAGGCCCCCGGTAAATGTCTCCGCCACGGCCAAAGTAAGGTTTTTCTCCCGCAGCAGATTGCCGATTATTCCATCGAGGGTGTCGTTATCGGCTCCCCAGATATGTTTATCCAGAATGCCCCTGATTTCCCCTTCACGCTGTGCCAGTATACCCCTGACCTCTTCTTCGGTCGTCGCTTTGGCGGTGATACGCAGGTTGATACCGTCCGCCCTGGCGTACAGCGCCAGCGTTGGGTTCCCCGACCCCAAATAAGGGGCTACCATTTCATCGACTTTAGCCTCGGATAGCCCCCATGTCTTAAGTGTTCGTGACATGATAACCGCCCCGCTTCTGGTTTTCAAACGCGGCAGGATGACATTCTGCCACATGGTCTGCATCTCGCCGGGAGGGCCGGGCAGCGTTATGATAATATGATTGTCTTTCTCCACCCACCACCCCGGGGCTGTGCCGGAGGTGTTGCGCAGGGCCTTCGCCGATGGAATCAGCATGGCCTGTCTGAGGTTGTTTTCGGGCATTTCGATGTCCCGTCCTGCGAAGAAAGCGGTCAGTTCTTCCTTGAGCCGGGGATCGATGGTCAGCTTTTCTCCCAGCAGCCCGGCGATGACCTCTCTGGTGATGTCACCCAGCGTCGGCCCGAGACCGCCGGTGATAATAATCAGGTCGGACCGTTCCCAGGCCTGCCGCAGGACGCCGGTGAATCTCTCGTGGTTATCCCCCACCGTAGTGGTGTAATACAGGTCTATGCCCAGACCGGGCAGCTGTTCGGCGATATAGCGACTATTAGTGTCGGTTATCTCCCCGAGGAGGAGTTCCGTACCGCTGGTAATCAGTTCGGCTTTCATCAACTACATTATCGGCCAAACCGGGAAAATGCTCAAGTTACCGGCGGAATCCGCTACCTTTGCATGAGTACTGACTATTTTGTGGTGCGTATACCGGCCAGTTCTCTCAGTTCATCAAGCTCTTTCCAGAGCTTTGCGGCTTCAAGGTCGTTGCGGGTGGTGGCGAGTCGGCGGTAGACGCTGCGGAACTGCTCTTCGCTGTCGGCCTGTCCCGCGTTGAGGATTCTCCGGGCGTAGATGATCGCCATACGCGTCTGGCGGTCCTTGATAACGTAATAGATGAAGGTGAAAAATACTCCTATTGCCAGCAGCACGAGGACGGATAGAAGCAGGGAATTTAGTTCGGACATGGTACCCTCCCGGATGATATGTCTTTCTGAGGAAAGTGTAGCTGCCCGCGGAAAACGTTGGAATAGGGCTAACCCTGATTGGATGTGGGGGTTAACCCTTATACTCTTACTCTGCCCAGTTTTTGTTGATTTCCCGTATGTCCTTGAGCTGTCGCCAGCTCTGGCCGGCCTCTCTGTCGGCGACCATTTTCCGGCCTTCGATGATAGCCCAGTAGATACGCAGCGGCCTGATAACGAAGTAGCTGAAGGCGATAACCGCCCCGACGCTCAGCAGTAGCAGGATACCCAGCAGCAGGTATTGTACGGATGGCATATACTCCTCCCGGTTTTAATTTTGTTCCGGTCAGAGTATAATTTCCCGCCATTGATGATAACAATAAAGCTGCTACCGATTTTCAATAAGGGCTTTCTCCCACCCCTTTTCCCCCTCCGCTATTAATGTCATTGCGAGGAGCTTTAGCGACGTGGCAATCTCATTCCCACGTCATTCCAGCCCTCACGCTACGCTCAGGATAAACTCCGGCTGGAATCCATAAACCTCGCCCCCTATATCCCCCTCTCCTTCAAAGGAGAGGGGGGAATGATAGAAAGAGGGGTTTCGCCCCTCTTAAGCGCCCTGCTTAATCTTTCCTTCCTTCGTAAGGAGGGACCAAGGGAGAATTATTCTTTCTCCCTTCCGTAAAGGGAGATAAAAAGGGTTTTTATTAACTGCCCTTCTTGAACGCCCCGTGGGGTAGGGTGGGTTAAACTGCGGGTTATTCCGGGAAAGATACGAGGGTGGCCAGGGTGGGAATAGATAACAGCCGAGGGGGGGGTGGGGGCAGGAAAGAGATAAAATCATTGCCTTCATACCAGATACCAGCAGAACCATAATAAGCAAAAGGGAGCCCCGGAATTCCGGGGCTCCTCGTGTATTGTTTTGCTCTCTCGGTCTATAACTGGTCTTTATCTATGCATTAGTCGTCTATAGCGTAGGCTATCTGGACATTAGCGGTAATTTCCAGTTCACCGACGCTGATGTTGGTGGCAGGCATTGGTGCGGGAATGGCTACCGCATCTTCGTATACGGCATAGTTACGAGTGCTAATCCCGTAGTAGTTATCGCTGCTTTCGGTGATATAGGTCACATCACCGAGCTTGACGCCGGTCTTCTCAGCGAGCTGCTTCGCCTTGGCGGCGGCATACTCTATTGCCTTTTCGCGTGCCTGCTCGTAGTACGGCCGGGGTTCGTCAACGGTAAAGTTAATGCCATTGACACGGGTGAGGTCACCTCCGGCGACCACAACGTTATCGATAATGTCACCCACCTTTTCAATCTCTTCTCTAACCTTGACGGTAACGGTGTTGGTAACACGGTACCCGATAACTGTTTCCTTGTCCTTGCCGCTGTCCCAGCGAGTGACCTGCTGGATGTTAAAGTACCGGGTCTGGATATCCTTATCGGCGATACCCTGTTCTTTAATGGCCGCAATGACAGCTTCCATGGCCGCTGCGGCGTTATCTCGCGCCACCGCGACGCTGTCCTCCTGGGACTCGATACCCAGGGTCAGGACCGCCACATCGGGAGTTACATATACCTTGCCCTGACCGTTGACCCAGATTCCCTGCTGCTGATTATCCAGGGCTATCTTGAGCGTGGAGGTCTCCCCGCTGAGAGTCACGCCTCCCTCCGAACCGCAGCCAACCAGCCCTACCACCACCAGCAGTAATACCACGCCTATTGCCACTAACCATGTCTTTTTCATGTTTTCCTCCTTTTCATGTTTTGCTTTCCAGTATATATAACGAAAAAGTCGCCGACAAGTTAGCGGCAACAATGAGGGGTGGATTTAACCTCACCCCTTATTTATTGAACCTCAACCTCTTTTTTACGCCCCTTTTAGGGATGGTGAGTATAGTCCCCGGGGATAAGCCCAGGATTATGCGAGGGTGGCCTGGGTGGGAATAGATAACATACGAGGGGATGGGGGCAGGAAAGAGATATTGTATTTGTCTACCGATTTATCGTAAACCTGTACGAAACAATATACACTCGTTAGTCCAGATTTCTCAGGGCTTCTTCGTAGGCTTCCTCGGCGATATCGATAGCCCGCTGTAAAGATGTCTTGAGAGACTCCGGAGCTTTCTCCAGCTTGTCTTTTAGAGCCTGTAAATTCTTCAAGGCCTGATTTAACAGGTCCTGCCTTAATTTCTGTTGTTTATCAGGCTTATGGTCCGCACCACCCAGTCCAAATGTTTCTGTATACACGGTATCCGTTTTTTGCTTCTCAGGCGGGGCGACAACGACGACCGGTGGTTCAACCTGTGGGGTCGGTACTACCGTTATTGCGGGTGGAGGCGTGCCGTCCGGTGCCGGTTCAGGCGTCGGCAACGGAGACGCGGTAGGTGTAGTGGTCGGCGTCACCGCAGGTACGGTAGTCGGAGCCGGTGTTGGGGAGGGTACCATCAAAGCTTTAGGTGCCGTTTCAGCCGCTTCAGCGGTTTCCGGCGCCCTAGCAGCTTCGAGAGGCGCTCCATTAAACGCTGCTTCCTCTGCCCCGCCGGACACGTCCAGATTAGCCACGGCGATAAGCTGTTCGTTCAGGCGGTCCGTAGTCTTATTCACCAGGTCACTGTTGCCTTTATCCGCCATCAATATAATCTCGGCAACTCTCTCATCGGCGAATTTGGTATGAAGCTCCGCTTTCCCCAGCGCTGAAGGCGTTAAAGCCAGACGCACCGATTCGGTAGCTAGCTTAACGGTGTAAAGGGGACTATCCGGCAGGCTGTTGCTGGCTGCCGCTACGGTACCGCCACCGGCGGCAAGGACGATGACCACGGCAACAAGAGTCACCAGCCACGGCTTAAAGACAGTGAAGAAACCCCGTCTTTCTTTCACCGGCATCTCGCGGATGGCTGTTTGGAATTCATAGCTGGCCCGCTGACGGAATTCGGGGCGCGGCTTGATATCCGTTGCCTGGAGAGTATTCAGCGCCGTCCGGAGCAGGGGTTCGAGTTCAGCCGCATGTTCCGGGTACTGCGCTAAGCATGCCTCGATACTCTCTCCCTGAACCAGTCGCTCCAGGAGTTCATCCAGTATATTATCAAACTCACGCGGTTTCTTCATGGTATTGCTCCCGCCGCCATCACCTTGCGCAGGGTGACTATGGCGCTATGCTGTAGAGCCTTCACCGCCCCCTCACTTCTACCCATGACCCTGGCAACCTCGGCGATCGATAAAGCGCCGGCGAAGCGTAGCGAAATAACCTCCTGCTGCGCCGGGGTCAGTTTCTTGGCGGCATTAGCCACTTCTTCGATAGCAACTTTACGCTCGGTAACATTCTCCGGGTCGCCACCAAAAGCCGGCAGAGACTCATCGAGGGGTACGGTAGCCCGCCTCGACTTCTTTCTGAGGTAATCGACAACCTGGTTGTGAGCGATGCGGTACAGCCAGGAGGTAAACGGCATGCCCCTGAACTTAAAAGAAGAGATAGACTTCAGAACATTTAAAAAGACCTGCTGCGTCATATCCTCTGCCTCTGCTCTATCGCCGATTTTGATAACGATATAGCGATAAATCCTATCGAAGTTCTCCTCATATATTTGAGTTAAAGCCACCTGGTCGTTCTGCTGCGCGCGCCGGACCAGGGTCTCCTCATTTTGCACCTGACAACTCCCGTTCAGAGGCCGGACTGACCTGATTTTCAAGCTAATCCGGTCGATTTTCAGGTGTTACCCTGTGCATATAGTATAACGAATGGAAGCCTGAAAAGATAGTTGTCGGCTTTGAATCGCCACAACATGTCATGACTAAAAAAATATGCTACAATGGCAGAACCGGTTTATTCAGGCGCCTGAAAAGAATATATTTACCGGAGAAACAACAGTGGCGTATATTATCCGCCCAATGGAGAAAGCGGACCTGGCGCAGGTTATGGAAATCGACCGCGAAGCCTTCCCCACGCAGTGGCCGCCGCCTAACTATCGACAGGAACTGCAGAACCAGCTGGCGCATTACATCGTCGTTATTGACGATACCAGGACGATGACAGGAGAAGGGGCCAGACCTCCGGAAAAGGGGTTCAGTCTGGCGGCCTGGTTAACGCCCTGGAAAAAAGCCGGCTACCTCAACGATGAAGATGCATCACGCTATACCCGGCAGTATATCGTCGGCTTTTCCGGCATCTGGATGATGACCGACGAAGCCCATATCACCAATATCGCCGTAAGCGAAGCCTACCGGAGACAGGGCATCGGCGAGTTGCTGCTCATAGCCACTATCGATTTAGCCCGCGAACTTAAAGCAATCAGCATGACCCTGGAGGTACGCGTCTCAAATACCATAGCGCAGAACCTCTATGCCAAGTACGGATTTAACCATACGGGGATACGCCACGGCTATTACCTGGACAATAGAGAGGACGCCGTGCTCATGTCCGCAGAAAATATCAACTCGGATTCCTTCCGGGCACTAATCCAGCAGCTAAGAGAGTCGCTCGCCGGGAGACTGGTGCAAAATCCGACGCCGCCAAATCATGGGGAATCTCTTTGACCGCCCGACGGTGAAGTGGTAGAATTACCGAATAGGGGGACAAGAGGGGAAGGAGGAATACGGCGATGTCCGGGCATTCTAAATGGTCAAAAATAAAGCACCGGAAGGGTGCTGACGATGCCAAGAGAGGCAACCTTTTTACCAAACTGACACGGGAAATTATCATGGCGGCCCGCGAGGGCGGCGGTAATACAGACATGAATTTCCGCCTGCGGCTGGCTGTCCAGAAAGCACGCGACAGCAACATGCCCATGGACAACATCGACCGGGCTATCAAGAAGGGGACCGGCGAGCTCGCTGGCGGCAGCCTGGCGGAAATAATCCTCGAAGGCTACGGACCCAACGGCATGGCCATCCTGGTAAACGCCCTCTCAGATAATCGCAACCGCACCATCCAGGAAGTGAGAAGCTCCTTCACGCGGCACGGCGGCAGTCTGGGGGAAAGCGGCTGTGTCAGCTGGCTCTTCGAATCCAAAGGCGTCATCAATATCAAAGCCGAGAATATCGATGCTGACGAACTGGCTCTGGCCGCCATCGATGCCGGCGCCGAAGACGTCAAGGTGGAAAGCGACTACGTAGAAGTCTATACCGTTCCGGACCAGCTGGAAAAGGTGAGACAGGCGCTGGAGAAGAACGACGTAGAAATCGAATCGAGCGAGCTGGTCATGGAACCCAAATCGCTGATTAAACTCGACGATAAGGCCGGTCTGCAGGCTTTAAGGCTGCTGGACAGGCTGGAGGAAATCGACGACGTGCAGAACGTTTACAGCAACGTCGATATACCCGATACCGTCATGGAGAGCTACCAGGCAGCCTGATCTAAAAAAGCCCTGACTAAATGCTTGAAGTCCCGAGAGTTCCTGTAAAATATGAAATGAAGATTTTAGGTATCGACCCGGGCACAGTGGTGATGGGCTACGGCGTGATAGAGAGCGAGGCGGATGACATATCCCTGGTCGATTACGGCGGCATCGCCGTGCCGGAAAGATACAAATCCGGCGAACGATTGAACCACCTCTACCGGGAACTCCTGCAAATTATTCAAAAACACCGACCCGACGTCGTGGCCGTCGAGCAGCCTTTCATCGCCAAGAACGTAAAATCGGCTATGGCCATCGGGCGGGCGCAGGCGATAGCTTTACTGGCGGCCGCCAGCCATGGAATACCGACCTTCGAATACACTCCGGCGCAGGTCAAGCAGAGGGTAGCCAACTACGGCGCCAGCAGCAAGGAGCAGATACAGGAAATGGTGCGACTCCAGCTCGACCTGGAGGAAACGCCCCAGCCCAATGATGCCGCCGATGCCCTGGCAGTGGCACTCTGCCACGTTCAGGAAATGCACGTCAATAATTTACTGGCCGGGCAGGGGGAAAGACCATGATTGCCAGCCTCCAGGGTAAAGTGGAGTCCATCGGGAGCGACCGTGCCGTTATCAACGTGGGGGGAGTCGGCTTCCAGCTTTTTATGCCGACGACGGCCTTGAGCGCGCTGGGAAAACCCGGCAACGAGGTGAAAGTCCATACCCACCTTCACGTGCGTGAGGACAATATCTCGCTGTACGGGTTCGGCAACTCCGAGGAACTGTGGCTTTTCGAGACGCTTCTCGGGGTGACGGGACTGGGCCCGAGGCTTTCCCTGGCGATACTCTCGGCGCTGAGCCCGGAGCAGATTACCATGGCCATCGCCACCGGCAGCACGGACATGCTGAACATGA
>CAYVPT010000004.1:0-23533 GCA_964453865.1 uncultured Dehalococcoidaceae bacterium | reverse complement strand
GCTGGAATGAAAGGCTTTGGAGAACTTTTCTTCTGATTCACGTAGAGCTTCCTGAATCTTCTTGCGTTCGGTGATATCAGTAGCTACCGCCAGCAGACAGGGGTCGCCACTGATGTTGATGATATCCGCCGAGCACAGCCAGGTGCGTATCTCTCCCGATTTGGTGCGGAAGTGCAATTCCTCATGTCTCATCTTGCCGTGTTCATTCAGGATTCGGCCCATTCTATTTTGCTCTTCCTTATTTGCCCACAAACAGGGGTCATCGTCCCGGTGGCCGATTAATTCCTCCCGGGAGTAACCAGAGAAACGAACGAAACTATCATTGACATCAGTGTACGTACCATTTTTCAAGTTGATGAGGCTGATCATTTCAGGGCTGGAATGGAAAGCCGTAGAGAACTTTTGCTCGGATTCCTGTATTGCCTTCTCCGCGGCCTTACGCGCGGTGATATCGCGGACAAATACGAATAGCTGTTCTTCGCCGATGTTGTAATAATTTATGCTTATCTCGATATCGATTACCTCACCGTCTTTCCTTCTGTGCCGGGTCTCGAAGCGGTCGGAGCCCTTCTTAACTATTTTCTTTATCCGCTGCGAGGTCTCCTCCGTGTTTTCTACCGCTTCAACATCCGTTATGGACATTTTCAGTAGCTCTTCCTGCGTGTAACCCGTCATATCACAGTACGAATCGTTGACCTCGAGGAATTTGCCCTCTAAATCGCAAATCCAGAATCCGTCGAGGGCTGTTTTTAGTATTGCCTGTCGCTTTTCTTCGGCAATCTTGCGCTCGGTAATATCCAGGGAGTTAATGAGTAAATACTGTAATTCTCCTTTATGCGTTACCGACGCCCAGTTCATATCAATCCAGTACTGGTCGCCGTTTTTCTTGACAGCAACGACCTCGCCTGTTCCACTGTCCTGGTTCATGGCTTCTTTGAAGCCTTCGAGAAATGCCTCTTTAAATTCTTCCGGCCACCAGGGGTACGGTGCTTTCATACCGATAACTTCAGCGAGAGTCCAGCCGTTGAGTCGCTCCCAGGCCGGATTAACATATCTAATTGAAGTATCCGGATTGATAACCACGGTGGCATGCGGCGCATTTTCCAGCAGGCTGGCATTAAACCTCTGACTTTCCTGTAATGCTTCCTCGGCTTTCTTACGCTCGGTGATATCGGTGGCTATGGATATCATACATGGCTCACCCTTGATGTTGATTAGGTCGGCTGAGAAAAGCGACGTACGCATCTCCCCCGACTTTAAACGTAATTGGACTTCCTCGTTATAAACCCGGCCTTCTTTCTTCAGTTTCTTGACTATTTCTGCGCGCTGTTCGGGCTTTACCCAGGAGTTGTATTCAATGGGACTTCGCCCAATCACTTCTTCACGGTTGAAACCAGTAAAACGGAGGTAAGTATCATTAACATCAATGAATTTGCCATCTTCAAGTGTGGTGATGACGATTCTATCAGGGCTGCAACGAAAGGCTTTGGAGAACTTTTCCTCCGATTCCCGCAACGCTTCCTCGGCTTTCTTACGCTCGGTAATGTCCCTGCTTATCTCAATACAGCTGGTAACTTTGCCTTCAACATCCCGGATGGGATTAGCCGTAACCTCCCAGAAGGTAATTCCTCCCGAAGGTAATACTCTCTGTCTCTCTGAAGTATGTGGCTTGCCATCCTTAAACGCCATTTTTACCGGGCAGCCATCGCACACTGTATCCCTGTTTTCGTAAATACGGTAGCATTTCTCCCCCATATGGTTGCTACCGGAGCTCATTATCGTTGGTGCATTCTGGAAAATAATGTTAAAATCTTTATCTATTATGGTTAGGCCATCGGCCATGGCATCAATGACCGACTGCAGTTTATTCTTCTCTATCTGGAGCGCTTCTTCAGCCAGCTTGCGCTCGGTGACATCACGGGCAACAATAAGGCACGTTTCCGCCTCGCCGCGCTCGTTCTCATTTATCGATATAAAGTGTTCCGTCCAGATTATCCGGCCGTCCTTACATCTCCAGCGAAGCATTACCGGTTCCAAGGTGGAAGGATTTTCCGGAGCGGTCGGGTCTTTCAAGAGATGGATATCTTCCGGGAGGATGCATTTTTGGGGAAGGGCGGGGTCGGCATAAAATTCTTCCGGCGTATATCCGGTAATGTGAGTGGCAGACTGGCTTACGTAATCGTACCCGAACGTGGGTAAATAGTGGGCGCGGAAGATAACGTCGCGGGAGTTTTCTGACAGCATCTGGTAAAAGTCGTTATTTTCAGATGAAAGGTTATTTGAATCGTTTCTATAAATTTTACTCAGGTGTTTCTTCCCGCTTTTCCGGACAATTGTAGTTTCAGAAACAGTTTTACTCATATGACCACCGCCTTACCTCACAAGAGTAATCCAGACACTAGACTCACGCCTTTCCGTAGTACTTTTGTCATATGCCAAAAATATATCACGCGGTCTATAAATAAATAATTAATATTTTGATATTTTGTGTAAACGATTCGTAAAAATTGTTACCTGCGCTTAATCCGTTACGAACGGAACAAATCTTTATAGGTGATATTCGGGCGAAAATGGTAGAATTATCACGGGCAGGTAAAATCGAACGGTGGTATATCATTTTATAAAATCGGAGGTCTGAAGTGGTAAATAAGGTTATTCTACCCCAGCTAGCCTGGCACGGTGTAAAAAAACTCCCGGTTGATATTCCCGATAGCTGGCAAACTGAGGTCTGCAACATGGCGGGATACGATAGACAGCAATTAAAACCGCAGGAAATAAAAGAAGCTATTGCCACTCCGATAGGCATGCCGCCGTTGAGCGAATACGCCAGAGGTAAAAAAGAGGTGGTTATCATCTTCGATGATATGGCGCGGGTAACCCGGGTGGCCGGGATGGTGCCCCATGTCCTGGAAGAGCTGGCCGCAGCCGGCATCGTTGATAGCCAGGTACGATTTATCGCTGCTTGCGGCTGTCACGGGGCGATGAACCGGGCCGACTTCGTTAAAAAGCTGGGCGAGGCAGTCTTAAAACGTTTCCCGGTCTATAATCACTCTCCCTTCGATAACTGCGTGCACGCGGGCACGACGAGTGCCGGTACAAAAGTGCTTATCAACGCCGAGGTGATGAAGTGCGACCTTAAAATAGGCATCGGTTCCATCGTGCCGCATATCATGGCCGGGTTCGGCGGCGGGAGTAAGATAGTGCTGCCGGGAGTGGCTTCATTTGCGAGTATCGTCGCCCTCCACTCGCCGCGGACATCCTCGGGCAAAGGTGGGGCAAAGGGCGTGGTATCCGGCATGGGCGCCCTGGAGGATAATCCCCGCCGCCGCGATATCGACGAAGCGGCAGGAATCGTCGGACTGGACATGAAAATCGATGCCATCGTGAATATGTGGGGGGAAACGTCGGCGATATTCGCCGGAAAGCCGGAACAGGCTTATGCCGTAGCCCTGGAAGCCGCGCAAAAACACTACCTTACACCGGCGGCGAAGGATAAAGATATTGTCATCGCCAACAGTTACGCCAAAGTCAACGAGGCTATTTCCGGACTGATGGTCGCCTTCCCCTCGGTGAGACCGGAGGGCGGCGATGTCGTACTCATCGCCAACGCGCCGGAAGGACAGATTACCCACTACCTCATGGGGCCGTTCGGCAGCGATATCGGCGGGAAGCTGCAGCTCAAGATGAAACCCCCGGAGAATGTTAACCGCCTGATTGTCTTCAGCGAATACCCCGAGCTTGCCAGCCTGAACTACCTGGAAGATACCGGTAAAGTGGTAATGGTGCACGATTGGGACGCTGTTCTAAAACTGCTCGAAGAGAGCCACGGACCGGGGACGAAAGTGGCCGTCTACCCCAACGCGGATATCCAGTATTGTGCCGGTAGCTAGGCACGCTTGAACGACAGGAGATAAGAACCAAAGTACCCCCTTTTGAGGCAGCCCCAGAAAACACCGACTTGGTAAGCCAGATGCTCCAGAAGGTAAAAGAAAAGGGAAACCGGGTAAAAAAGTTCCGGCCTTTTCACATAGTAGTCCACGATTGATGCGTAGATAACCGCCAGGCCCCCGAAAATCCACAGGGGGTACCATAAAAAGCCGAACCCGATGAATAAAATCAGGTAGTACCTTACCAGGTGAAAGAGAGCGAAGTAAAAGAAAGAGAGATAGCTCCTGAAGACGGACGAGACTATTCGATTGAAAGCAAGCTCTATTTTTAATCTTTTTGTTTTTGCCGACCGGCACCAGAGGTCGAGTCCGAAAAGGACGGGGAGTAAGCACAGCGGGTAGGGATTCAATAAAAGGATGGCGAGAGACAGCGCCAGGAAAGACAACCCGCCTAAAACAGAGATTTGCATCGCCTTTCTTTTATCGCGGTGAGTGCGGTAAAGAACGGATTCGGATGTCCCGTACTCCCCGCGCCGTTTCAACATTCTAAACAGTCGGCTTCGGTGCTTATGGGCGACGCTGCCGGAGGGCACGTATAAGAGGGTATTACCGAGGTCTCTCAGGCGCCAGCAGAAATCGACGTCCTCGCCAAGACGCATTCCAGCCTGAAAACCCCCGGCCGCCTGAAACGCTTCCCGGGTTACCAGCAGGTTGGCGGTGGGCACGTAGAAGCTGGAATCCGACCTGCCTTCAATGAGCAATTTCTTGCCCATATTAAGAGACGAAGATACCGCTTCATAACGATCCAGAAAGCCTGCCTGGTAATAGCCGTCCAGGTAGCCGCCCACCGCACCGACCCCGGCAACGCGGAAAAAGGGAATCAGTTCCCCAAGCCAGGTTTCCCCGGCCATGCAGTCGGCATCCAGAAAAGCCAGGATATCGCCGCCGGCGTATTCTGCGCCGATATTCCGGCAGGTCGCCGGCCCCAGCGATTCTTCCTGGCGGATGATCTTGATGTTTTCCGAGACGATTATCTCCGAGACATCCTTTTTAGAGCCGTCGTCCACCACGATGATTTCCAGGCGGTCCTTGGGGTAATCGATTTCGGACAGGGAGTGCAGGCACTCGCCAAGGTGGCCGGGCTGGTCGCGTACCGGGATGATGATAGATACGAGAGGGTAGCTCTTGATTTCCGCGATTCTCTCCAGTTTCAGATATCCCTTCGCCGCCAGAGACAGTAAAGTCCTGAGTATATCCGGCATATTAAGGCCGGCGCTCTGATTGACGAATTCAGATAGTTCGCCGCCGTCCCGGATGTGCCGGAGAAGGCGAAAAAGCGATTGGTTAAGGCGGAGTATCCTGACAGGCAGACTGGAAATCAGGAAATAGCCGTCAGCGTCTTCCCGCAGGGAAGTATGAACCGCCAGTGAAAAACCAAATCCCTTCATCAGTTTATAGCCGGCTTGATGACACCCTCTTCTTTCAGGAGCTCGAAAAGGCGTTCGGCCAGCTCCTCGCCGCTTCCCCAGAGCATCAGGCCTTTTCGTTTGGCAATACCGCCTTCCAGCAGCTGTAATATCCGGTAAAACGCCGGCAGCGAGCTGTCCAGCGGCGGCACTTTCCTCGGGGAAGGCCTGGGAAAAAAGAGGCCGGTAACTCTGGTGGGATCATTCTTTAACTCCGCGGGAGAAACACCGAGGTCGTCCGGTAAGAACAGTGTTATTTCGCTGGATTTACTTTCGATAAGCTTTTCAAGAGAGGCATAGGGGAGTTTACCCTCTCCCCTGACGGTGATAACGGCCGGCAAAGAGCATTGCACCTTTTCCCGCTCCCCCCGGCCGATGTCCCTGGTGAGAGAAAGACTCTTTTCAGCCTTATCTATCTCCAGGCTGATGACTTCGCTGACACAGGGCAGACCGAGCCGGGCAGCCATGAACAGACCGACCTGCCCGCTGCCGGTGTCCAGGCTCTGAGTTCCCGTAAAAACGAGGTCGGCGCCCAGGAGCGATACAGCCCCGGCCAATAAGCAGGCTTTCCGGTAAGGGGACGGCGCTTCGGAGACTTCGTCCCGGATACGCGCGGCTTTGTTTACCCCCAGCGCCAGACCGTTTCTCAGGTAGCCTTCCACTCTCTCCGGCCCGATAGATATGAGGGTAATATCAACTGAAGATTCATTATCGCCCGACTTGAGGTCGAGAGCCAGGGCCAGAGCCGCGGCGTCGTTGGGATTAAGCTTTAAAGGCAGCCCTTCGCGGAAAACAACGTTATTAGTCAGGCCGAAGTCCAGGTTCAGCGCCGGGTCAATCACTTCTTTAAGGCAAACGATAATTTTCATACTATTTCTCAGGTCAGCCGGTAGCAGACGCCGTAGCCGCCACGCGGGTATGACCAGTCCAGCGCGCCCTTATCGCAGATGACGTAGCAGGTACCGCACTCCAGGCAGGTCTCGTAAACGACGCTCAACAGCTCCGTTTCTTCGTTGAAAGTATAACAGTTACCCGGGCAGGACAGTACGCAGGCGCGGTGGTCGCATGACCGGCATATATCTTTATTGACAACGATATGCGACTCTTCATCGACCTGGAACTGCGTCAATCGGGTTAAATCTTCTATGTTCATAGCAAAGACCTGCCTATTTTAAAGCCATCAGAGATTAGGTCAGTTAAGCCCACCTTTTTCAGCGCCTCCCGGCGGGCCAGGCGCAGCAGCTTCGACCGGGGCACACCGCCGGTGTGGTACACCTTTTCCATAATCTCAGCGAGGACCTGCGGGTAGGTCTGGAACAGGCGCTCCAGGTGCATCATGCCGGCGGCGTTTTTAAATGTCTTCATATCTTTGAGGATAAAGCTGTTTTCTAGCTTCTCCTTATATTTAGAGAGCGACCGCGCGCTGTAATCGTCTGCTTCGATAGCCTCTATAACCGTCTCGGCAGCCAGCACGCCGGAAGTCATCGCCAGGTTGATGCCTTCCAGGTTAATGCCGTTGGTATAGCACAATCCGGCGGCATCCCCGGCTAGCATCAGGCCGTCGGTATAAAGCGGCGGCAGGGCTTTATAGCCGCCCTCGGGAATCAGGTGCGCCGAGTATTCCAGCGGCGTGGCGCCTTTAACGAGTTTTTTCACCGACGGGTGCTGTATAAAGTCGTTGAGTATATCATACGGAGCTTTACCTGCATCTTTCAGGGAGTCGAGGTGCACCACCAGGCCGATGGAAATACTCTCGTGGTTGGTGTAAAGGAAACCGCCGCCCCGGATGTCTCCGGCGGCGCCCAGGAAGCTGATATCCGCCCCCTGGTCGCGTACCAGGTGGAAGCGCTCGTTAATAACTGCTTCGGGTAGTCCCAGCAGCAGCTTGACGCCCACGCCCATATTCAAAGGATTGAAATCCTGCCTGAGGCCGGATTTTTCCGCCATGAAAGACAGGACGCCGTCGGCGGCGATGACGATTTTGCTCCTTAACTCACCTTCGCGGCCTTTCACGGTGATACCCCTGACCCGTCCGTTTTCGTTAATTACATCTTCGGCGGTACAGTCGCAGAGCAAAAGAGCCCCGGCTTTGACGGCTTCATTGGCCAGCCAGGCGTCGAAGGCCGGGCGGAAGACAGTACAGCCGTTGAAAGGCGGCTTATCGAAATTCTCATTCTCGAAAGTCAGGGAGACGCTGGAATCAGGCGTCATGAAGGCCAGCACTTTTTTATAGACGTGCCTTTCCAGAGGCACCCTTTCGTAGAAATCGGGGATTAGTTCGTTGAGTACAGGGGTATTATGCAGCAGGCCGCCGAACATGTTCTTGGCGCCGGGGCGCTTGCCCCGCTCCACCACAACGACGTTCAGTCCGGCGCGCGCCAGTTTTAACGCGGCCAGGCTGCCGGACGGTCCCGCCCCGACAATAATAACGTCAAAGTATTTCGCCATTTTCTTTCGCGCGTTTGATTCTCATAATTAATTGCGGTAGTACTTCTCTAAGGTCGGCGGATACGCCGAAATCAGAACTATGGAAGATAGGCGCCTGGGGGTCGCGGTTAATGGCGACGATTTTACCCGATTCCTGGATACCGCCGACGTGGTGGGACGCCCCGGAGATGCCCAGCGCCAGGTAGAAGTCCGGGCTGACCACCTTGCCCGTCTGGCCGATCATGCGCTCGCGGGGTATTTTACCTTCATCGATTACCAGCCGGGTAGTGCCGATGGCCCCTTCCAGCAGGGCGGCCAGTTCCTCGACCATGGGGAAAAGGTCTTCGGTGGCCGCTCCCATTCCCGCCGCGACGATGGTCCCGGCATCGGCAACGTCAACCTTCTGAAAGTCGGCGAGCAGGTATTCCAGGTGCTGGACCTTTATTGTTTCGGGAGTCATTTTCGATTCTATTATGATTTTCTCTACGGCGGAGCCATTGGCGACCGGCCGGACGCTTAAAGCGTCCGGGTCCATGGTGACCAGCATCGTCTTATCCGTCTGAAAAACGATTTCCTGGTAAAGCTGGCCGGCGTAGACGGGACGGTGGCATTTCGGGTGTTCCGGGTCGGCAAGGTCAATCCGGGCGCAATTGGAAATCACTCCGGTATCCAGAAGGGCGCCCAGCCGTGGCGCCAGTTCGCTACCGAGGACGGTTTGGCCCATCAGCAAGAGCCAGGGTTTTTCCTCTTTTATCGTGGCGAGAACGGCTGCCGCGTATGCTTCGGCGGACTTGTGGGCGAAGAGAGGGTCCCGATATATATAAACTTTTGAAACGCCGTATCGGGTGAAAACATCAGGAGTTTGTGGGACTCCGGTGCTGAACACGAGTGCCGTGACCATGCCGCCGACCTTTTCGGCGATATTCCCAGCTTCGGAAAGCAGGCCGAGGCTCAGCTTACTGATTTCTTCGTCTTTGCCGGTTATCTCCGGTAGCACCCAGATATTCTTAATCCCCGTACCTCCCGTCTGGATTCCCGCTTTCGCGGGAATGACATCTATTATATCAGCCTGGCGACTTTATCGCCTTCCAGAATCGCCATATCGATTTTACGCGGCGCTACACAGTCGCCGATTCTGTACAGCTCTTTAACTTTGCCCTTCAAAGCTTTATAGAGAGCGTCTTCAACGCGGTTGCCCATGGCGTAGACCACGGTATCGAAGTCGGTGAAGGTATACCATTCGTTGTTGTAGTAATTGAGGCCCTTGACGGCCGTGCCCTGAATCTCCGTCACGGCGAAGTCCGGCGTAAAGGTAACGCCCTTCTGTGCCAGGCGCTGGTGCGTCAGATAAGAGTCCTGCGTGGGGCCGAGTTCCGAGCCGATGGTCGGGGAGTTGGTAACGATGTGGACTTTACTGCCGTGGTCGAGGAGAAATTCCACCGTGGCCGTGGCCTGGTGATGGCCGTCGTTATCGATGAAAAGGACTTTTTTACCCACTTTCGCTTCTCCGGTGAGGACCTGCCAGACGTTAAAGATACCGGGGCCGTCGCCGCCGGGTAATGAACAAGGCTTTGGGAGGGCGCCCGTGGCGACGATAACGACATCGGGATTTTGTTCGAGGGTGAATTCCAGGGTGACCTCTTTGTTCAATATGATTTCTGCCGGAAGCAGTTTCAACTGGTTTTCCGAGTTGCGGATGACCGACTTTAATTCCTCGCGGCCCGCCCCCAGGGCGGCGATATTGACCTGCCCGCCCAGTTTATCCTGCTTTTCGTAAAGCGTAACCTGATGACCGCGCTGGACGGCAACCTCGGCGGCGCGCAGACCGGCCGGACCACCGCCGACAATCAGCACTTTCTTCTTGAACGGGGCGGGCATGAGCGAACCGGCGCCCAGCGTTTTCTCCGAGCCGATATGCGGATTCTGGATGCAGCCGATGGTCTTATTGAGGCCGACACGTCCGTAGCAGCCCTGGTTATCGGCAACACAGTAGCGTATCTCTTCAAGTCGGCCTTCTTTAGCTTTATTCGCCATCTCGGGGTCGCAAATCTGGGCGCGCACCATGCCTATCATGTCCGCCTGGCCGTCCGCCAGCACCCTCTCCGCCATGACGGGGTCGTTAATACGCCCGGTGCAGAAAACAGGCAGGCTGACGACGCTTTTAATACCGGCGGCGAGGGGGATGGTGTAGCCCAGGGGTATGTGCATGGTGGCGCCAACCAGGTAGAGATTATAAAAGGTGGCTAAAGACAAATCGATAAAGTCAAGGTTTCCGGCGGCTTCAAAACGGCGGGCGATTTCCTTGACGTCGTCGAGGGTCAGGCCTCCCTGCACCATTTCATCGGCGCAGAGGCGGATACCCAGGGTGTAGTCGGACCCCACCGTCTTCCTGACCGCCGCGATGACTTCCATGGGGAACCTCACCCGATTATCCAGGCTGCCGCCGTAGTCGTCGCTACGGAGGTTGGTGAGGGGAGACATAAACTGGCGCAGCAGGGAACTGTGGCCCAGCTGCAATTCAATGCCGTCTAAGCCGCCCTCCCGCACGTGGGTAGCCGCTTTGCAGAAAGATTCGTTAATTTCCTTAATGTCCTCGGTTTCCATTTCCTTGGGCACTTCCCGGAACATGAAGTCGGGGACGGGAGAGGGTCCGAGGACGGGGAGGCGGGAATAGCTGCCGTCGCCCTGGCCGCCGTTGTGGTTAAGCTGGGCGAAGATTTTCGTTTCAAATTCGTGGACGGCGCGGCAGATTCTACGGTAGCCGGGAATGACCTCCGGATTATAGGCATCGATAAGCTTTTCATAGGCGTGGTCGGTGGGGTGGACAGACTGCTCCTCGGTGATGATGAGTCCGGCCCCGCCTCTGGCGCGTTCCGCCAGGTAGTACATCTGCTTTTCCGAAGGGAGGTTGTTCTCGGCGAGGTTGGTCAGGTGGGAGGAAAAGGAAATACGGCTGGGAACGGTGGTATTGCCTATTTGAAGCGGTGAAAAGAGGTATTTAAACTGACCGTACATATCTCTGCCCCTTGAAAGTTATTATACAGCGAAAGGGGGGTTTTTGGGAAAATATTAAAATCCTCCTTTATCCCCCTTTATAAAAGGGGGACAGTACTTCTGGCATAATGGGTCGTCTCCCTTTCGTAAAGGGAGACTGAGAAGGATTTACAAGCGGGATAATCAGTGAATGGCGCGAGGGCGGCCTGGGTGGGAAAAGATAATAACGAAGGGGGCGGGGGGATGATAATTTTATACCTCACCCCCTGTTTCCCCCTCTCCCCTGATGTGCCTTGTATCAAATGTCATTCTGAGGAGCGAAGCGACGAAGAATCTCGGGGCAGGGCCGGGGATGATACTCACAGACCCCGTTTCTCCGAGACCCTTCGCTCCGCTCAGGGTGACATTAAAAATACTTTTAATACAAAGCCCCTTCTGAGGCAGGGTGAAGGAGATGGGGAGGGTATAGAAAGAGGGGCTTGGCCCCTCTTAGACACCCCTGTATTTTTCGAGATTACTAGCGGATGATACTGGGCGGTTCGGGCGGGAAAAGATAACCGGTGAAAAAAGGGGGTCAGCGGGTGAGTACGGATGTCCAACCGAATGTAAAAAAACCGCCCGGAAAGATATACTTTAGCTTTAATATAATGTGGACGCAATTGCGCAATTGCGTTATAATCTACCCGTAAAAATGTCAGTTATCTGTATTGTCAATCAAAAAGGCGGCGTCGGCAAGACGACCACGGCGATGGCTCTGGCACACAGCCTGAGCGAGCACCAGAAACACGTGCTCCTTATCGACTGGGACCCCCAGGCCAGCCTTACCGTCAGCCTCGGCTTTAATCCCGACAACATCACACGTACGGGCTACGATGTCCTCACCAGTACCATCAGGAATAACGGACGTATCTCCCTGCAGGATGTAACGGTAAAAACCGATAATCCGTATATCGACCTCGTCCCGGCTAATATCGAGTTATCACAGGCTCAACTCGACCTGGTGAACGCTTTTACCCGCGAGCTGATATTAAAAGAGATGATTCAGCCCGTACGGCACGAGTATGACTTTATCCTGGTGGACTGCCTTCCCAGCCTGGGGCTGCTGACCATCAACGCCCTGTCCGCCGCCGACAGCGTCCTGATTCCTTTACAGTCCGATTTTCTAGCGATGAAGGGGCTGGCCCTGCTGCTGAGCACTATTATTCGAGTACAGGAAAGGATAAATCCGTCGCTGGAAATACTCGGGATACTCTTCACCATGACGAATACCCGCACGCTGCACAGCCGGGAAGTGATTGAGGTTACCCGGAGGGCCTTCGGTGACAAGATAAGAGTATTCGATACCACCATCCCCGTCAGCGTCCGGTTTAAAGAAGCCCCGGCCGCCGGGATGTCCATATTAACCTACGCCCCGAAATCCGACGGGGCGGAAGCCTACCGACTGCTTACAAAAGAGGTGCTGCATGAAAAGAGTTAAAATAACCGAGGAGCTTGCCTACGGCGACGCCCTGGACCGGTTCACCGGAATCGACCATCCCGCCAGTGTTGAAAAAGCACCGGAACCGAAGGAACCCGCACCGGCTTCCCCAAAACCACGGTCGTCCGTAATTAAGCTATCCGTCTTCCTCAATCGTGAAGAGGATGCCTACCTGGAAGGTCTGGCTTCCACCGCCAAGTTCAGCGGGGGCAGGAAACTCAGCAAGACCAAGCTCATCGAGGCTATGGTGAAGGCCTTCCGCCAGACAGACCTGGATGTCCGCGGCGTGAAGGACGACCAAGAGTTGCTCAATAGAGCAAAGATGCAGTTGCGCTGACACCTCCTGAAAGGGATTCTATAGTAATATTTATCCATAAGAGAAGGAGGAATACCAAAAATAATGTAGTAGGCGTAGATTTGGATTCTACGCGTTCTGGCGGGGGTTTCGTCAGGTGCTCAGGGGCGAAAATAATCATGAGAGGGGACAATGCCCTCTCCCATCAGGGAGGCTTTGTATTAAAAGTATTTTTAATGTCACCCTGAGCGGAGCGAAGGGTCTCGGAGAAACGGGGTCTGTGAGTATCATCCCCGGCCCTGCCCCGAGATTCTTCGTCGCTTCGCTCCTCAGAATGACATTTGATACAAGGCACATCAGGGGAGAGGGGTAAAGAGTTGCGGGATAAGCTGGGGATGGTGCGAGGGCGGCCTGGGTGGGAAAAGATAACACACGAGGGGCGGGGGGATTTATTTTACTCTAATCCTGCCGTTTGGTTTGGCGACTACCTCCCCAATAATTGCGGCTTCGGCGACGCCTCCCGTGTGCAGTTTTTTCAGCAGGCGTGCCGCTCTGGCTTTCGATACGGCGATGAGCAGGCCGCCGGAGGTCTGGGGGTCGTAAAGGATATCCTGAAGGTATTGCGGAACCTTTAAGTCTATTTCAACCATGTCCCGGCGGTAATCCCGGTTGCGGTGGAGTCCGCCGGGAATCATGCCCATTTCCGCGCATTCTTTAGCTTCCGGGAAGAACGGCACTGCGGCCGAGTCTATCACCAGGCCGACTTCCGTCCTTTGAATCATCTCGGCGGCGTGGCCGAGCAGGCCGAAACCGGTGACATCCTTACAGGCATTAGCGCCGACCGAGAGCATCGCTTCGGAAGCGGCGCGGTTGAGGGCGGTCATGGACTTAACAATGCGGGCGATGGCTGCCGGGGTGGCGGTACCTCCCTTGATAGCCGTGCTGATGAGACCCGTACCCAGCGGCTTGGTCAGGACAAGGCTATCGCCGGGCTTTGCGCCATTGCTATGAATGACTTTGTCCGGGTGGACGGTGCCGGTGACAGCCAGGCCGTACTTGAGCTCGGGGTCATCAACAGTATGACCGCCGAGTAAAATAACTCCGGCCTCGTGCATCACGTCGAGTCCCCCCCTGAGGACCTCCCGCAGGACAGAAAAATCCATGGTGTTCTGGGGGAAACAAACGACATTCAGAGCCGTCAGGGGCTTACCCCCCATGGCATAAACATCGCTCAGGGAGTTGGCAACGGCAATCCGGCCGAAATCGTAGGGGTCATCGACAATCGGTGTGAAGAAATCGACCGTCTGCACGATAGCGAGGTCGTCGGTAAGTTTAAAGACGCCAGCGTCCTCCGCTTGTTCCATGCCCGCGATGAGGTTGGGGTGCGACTGGAACGGCAGCCCGGCCAGCACTTTAGCAAGGTCGCCCGGACCTACCTTGCAAGCTCAACCCGACCCGTGAACGGTCTCGGTAAGGCGCAGCTTTGCCTTATCTGACATTCTATTTATCTCCTTTTTACAGTCCCGGGGGCGTCAGCGTCAGGCGGTATTCGCCGGAGACTTCCTCCGCCTTAATCGAGTAGCCCCGGCTTTCGGCCAGGCGCGAGACATTCTCTTTAGAAACAGCCGTTTCTATCAGGACGGTGAGAACATCCCCGGGTTTATTGTCCATGGCTTTTTTGGTCTTCACGACCGGTATGGGGCAGGAATATCCCCGAACATCGACTTCCGTCATTATTCTACTCCTCCAGTAGTGCAAACTCCACTCCACTCACAGAGGTATTTCCTAAAGACTTCGGGCAATTGCGCCACCACGCGGCCCACCCGGGTAGCCGGAGTTACCACCGCCATTTTCCCGGCCATGCGGTTAGCGCGAGCGGCGATAATAGCCGCCTCGTGGGGCTCCAGTTCCGCCGAGACAAAAGCGGATACCATACCGGCGATAGTATCACCGGTACCGCCGATGGGCTCCATGGCAGGTACGTCCGGCGAAGAAACAGTATCGATAACACCGGCGCTGTTTACGATATAGTCGGTAGCTCCCTTAACCAGTATCAGTTTAGCGGCGTTCCCGTTATCATAAGCGGCTTTTATCAGCTCCGGCATATTATCCACATCGTTATACATCATGAATTTCACGTAGGCGGGGTGGGTGGCATCGGGGTCAGCCAGGAAAGCCGCCTCGGCGGAATCGGGAGTGAAGATATCGAAGAAAGGCGCCAGACCGGCCGCCTTAGCGGAATACATCGAGGCCGCGTCGGCAATCAGCAGCGGTTTCTCAGCGCATTTTTCGACTGCCCGGCAGAGACGCCTGGTCAACGTCATATCCGGGAGCCAGTAATGCAGCGACAGCACCTGCGGCGCCAGTTCAGCTACGTTCTCGATAAGATATTCATATATTTCCCGGCTGCCCCTGCCCTGGCCGATATCCCCGGCCAGCAGTACCTGCGGCGGTTCCAGCTTGAGATAGGCGGTGGTCGCCAGGGCGGCGCTCACCATGGCGCCAGTGCCCTGTGTGCCGGCAATACGCTGTCCGCCGACAAGCAGATAATCGCCTTCCGCACTCACCGTACCGAAGGTCAGAGGCATATCCTTAACCGGGACCGTACCGGCGATGAGCATCATTTCTCTTTTACCCCCTTGTTCAGTGCTATACTTTCTTCCAGAGCCCTGTCCAGCATCAAAGAACACAGTGTGTAACCTATATCGGCGGGGCGGGGGGCTTCGTAAACGCTTTTATCCAGCAGTTCGGCGTGCATCACGGGAATATCCGGGCAGCCGCCGCCGGAGGTATTGACGATAATACCGCTCTTTTTCTCGAAGGTCAGCTTCATATTGGCGGCTTTCACCATAAGCCAGTCGCCGAAATCGGTCACCCTGACAACTTGCAGTATCTCCGACGTACCGATTTTCAGCGGCCTGACCTCCATATAGAGAACGTCTTTCTGTTTGAGAAAGCGCTCGATGCCCGGCTGCTCCACCAGGTTTATCTCCAGAGCTAGGTCGCAGCCCTTGCGCAGCTCGGGAGGCGGTGCCACCAGCCGCACCTGATAGTCCGCTTTCTTCAGGACTTTTTCGCCCCGCATGGCTTCCGATACCTCTTCAAAGAGCACCAGGCCGCCGCCGACAAAGGCATTTTTATCCTTTTTCAGAATAGACATGTGCTACCTCTTAATATCATGCCCTGCTCCGCTCCATCATGAAAAATCCGATAACGATACAGAACACCAGGCCGATGATGACTGCCAGCGGACCCCAGGTACCCGTACCCGCCGGGTTTGAAGCCAAGGCAAAGTTATGGGCCACGGCGGCACCGGCGATATAGCCGAGTACCGTCATCCCGGCATCGGTATCGCCTTCGCCGGTCAGGATGCAGTTGCGGAGGGGGCAGCCGCCGATAAGCGTGGCCGCCAGACCGACCAGGGTCATGCCCAGGAGATTCCATAGGTGGTTAGTATGGGCTACCGGCTGGTCGGCAAAGCCCCAGTGGTAGATGCCTTCGGAACCGAAGTTACCGGCGATATAATTGGTCACCAGCGCGGCGATAAAGAAAGCCGCCACGCCGCTGAATAAATACGTATCCCTGACCAGAAAGATGTCGCGCCAGGCACCGACGAAGCACATACGGGTGCGCTGCGCCAGGAAACCGACGACCAGCCCGACGACAACAGCTATGGCGATGGGTGCGAAGGCGGCCCCGGGCCCGGACTCGCTCTGGAAAATAAAACCGGGTTTGAATATTACCAGCAACAGCAATCCCGCCATGGCCACCGGCATAATCCAGCCGACGACCGGGTGCATCTTGGTGGCCCGCCCAAAATTAAAGCCTTTCTTCAGGAAAAATATACCGATGAGTACTCCGATGACGATGCCGACCAGGGCCAGGATAGCATTGAGGTCGCCGCCGGCCAAACGCAGTATCATGCGGATGGGACAGCCCAGAAACACCAGGGCGCCAATCATGACGAAGGCACCCATGAAAAAGCGGATTATCGGCGAAGAACCGCCCCGGGCGCGGTACTCGCGGAAAGCGAACGACGTAATAAATGCTCCCAGTACAAAGCCGATAATTTCCGGCCGGATATACTGCACCACGCTGGCGCGGTGCAGGCCGAGTCCCCCGGCAATATCACGGAGAAAGCAGGCTACGCAGATACCCATATTAGCGGGGTTGCCCCAGTTGACCATCAGCGCGCCGAGAACACCGAAAATAAGCCCGGCGGCAATGATAAATATTTTCTTTTTACTCAAGGTCTTCTCCTGTTTTTATATTTCAGTCAACCAGCGAAATCGATATTTTTTTGGGCATCGCCCCGCTTTCGGCTTGATGAATTGTTAATAATGCCATAAAATAGTCACGGGAGATTATATCATAAGTTATTTCTTAATGCAAGATAAATAATTCTTATGCATTACATTATATAATGAATATCGAACATCTTTATACCTTCCAGGAAGTAATCAGGATGAGCAGCTTTTCCGAAGTGGCTAAGAAGCTGGGCATCAGCCAGCCGGCGGTATCCTTCCAGATACAGAAACTGGAACAGGAACTCGGTATACGGCTCATCGACCGCAGCCAGAGAGCGATAATTCCAACGGCTGCCGGGAAGCGACTGCTAAAATTCGCCGGATCAGTCGAAATAGCAAGGGACAGTCTCCAGCACGACCTGGAACAGATGCGCGAGGAAATCTACGGGGAGCTGCGCATCGCCGCCAGCACTATTCCTGGCGAGTACCTGCTGCCGCCGCTCCTGGTAAAATTTAAAAAACGAAATCCGGCCATCAGAATACAGGTAGATATTTCCGATTCCGTAACGGTTACCGACCGTATACGCGACAACACTTACGAGGTAGGCTTCTGCGGCCTGGCGCCGGAAGGACAGGACCTGGCGTCTTTTAAAGTTGCCAGCGACGAAATCGTCCTCATCGTATCGCCGCAACACCCCTTTGCCGAAAAAACCGGGGTAACCCCCGACGAACTGGAAAGCGAACTGTTCATCTTCCGCGAGTCGACCTCGGGCACGCAGCGCAGCCTGGAAAGCCGGCTGGCTAAAGCCGGTCTCGTTACCAGGAAATGGACGCCGCAGCTCGTGCTGGGGAGTACCCAGGCGGTAGTTACGGCGGTAGCCGCCGGAGCGGGAATCGCTTTTGTCTCGGACATGGCGGTGAAAAGGGGTACCGGCACGGGCGCGGTAAGACAGGTAAAGGTACGTGGTCTGAGGCTGAGCCGGGATTTCTACTGCGTCTACCGGAAAGAGAGAATCGTTTCCCGCCTGCTCGTAGAGTTTATCGATTATATCAGGACGGAGGTCTCCCAGAGTGACAGCGGTGAGTGAGGGCCGTCAACAGGGCATCGCGAGTCTCCGGCTGGAGGTCAACGGCCACCGCGTGTACTACCTCAAAGCCGGAGGCGGTCCGCCGGTGGTGCTTTTACACGGCGGCGCCAGCGACTCGCGCGACTGGATACCGACGCTGACCGCACTGTCCGACCGCTTTACGCTTTACGCGCCCGACCTCCCGGGATTCGGAAAGAGTGACAGAAAAGAAACCGGCTACTACCTCTCTGAATTCTGCGACTTCACGGCGGGATTCATCGACAAGCTGCAACTGGAAAAGCCCTCCCTCGTGGGACATTCCTTCGGGGGCAGGGTGTGTCTGGACACGGCCATAAAACACCGGGAACGGGTAAACAAACTCGTCCTGGCGGATTCTTCCGGGCTGGACAAGATATCCTTACTGGGCAACGCTCTGTTTACGGCTTTCTGGGGATTACGCATACTGTTGAGGCAACCGCAGCCCTTCCCTAAATTCCTGACCAAGGAAGGCGAAGACTATAACAGGGTCGGTGACGATGCCCTGCGCGGTCTGACAACGCCGACACTACTCGTCTGGAAACGCTACGACCCGTACCTGCCGGTAGCGATAGCCCGCCGGACGGTGAAGCTCATCCCTGGAGCGAGACTGGTAGAGTTACCTGGCTTCGGGCATGCCCCCAACAAACAGAACCGGCATGTTTTTCACCGGCTGATGCTTGATTTCCTGGACCATGCCTGAACGCACCCACCACATCTATTTCCGATAAAAGCCATCACAAAAGCCGCGTGGTTTTGTGACCTCACCCCCTGCCCCTCTTTTTAAAAGGGAGAAATGGCTGGTCATAGTAAGGGATTGCCACGTCGCTGCGCTCCTCGCAATGACATCGGAGGGGTTGGGGATTAAGACTGCGGGATAAGCCGTAGATGGTGCGAGGGTGGCCTGGGTGGGAATAGATAACACACGAGGTGGGGGGGGCTATAAGTTACTAAACGCTCAGGACAACTACCTGCGTACTTAAGGGCAGGTTGGTACGGCTGAAGTTGAACCTGGGGCGGGGCTCTACCTGAGCCTGGCCCATCTCCTTGAGGAAATCATCCAGCGGCTCAAGGTCGCGGCTGGTCTGCGGGGTCTTATAGTGCATGGGAATAACAACCTTGGGCTCCAGCTTGCGGATAATCTCGGCGGCCATGGCGGCGTTTATCGTGGAGACGCCGCCCACCGGCACCAGGAGTATGTCCACGTTGCCCATCTCCTCTATCGTCTCATCTCCCAGGACATGCCCGATATCGCCCAGGTGGCATATCGCCACGCCGTCGACTTCCATAAGGTAAACCGTGTTTTTACCGCGTGACTGCCCTTTGACGGAATCGTGATAGGTGCTGATTCCCAGTATCAGCACGCCGCTGATTTCGTACTCGCCGGGACCCTTGACCAGCCGGTGTTCGCCGGTTATACCCTTATCGTAGGAGTGGGAGGTGTGTGGGTGGCTGACGGTAACGATATCGGCGGTCTGTTTGCCGAGGGTATACCCTATATCCGGTGGGAAGGGGTCGGTAATGATGACGGCCTGACTGCTTTTAATACGGAAGCAGGAATGGCCCAACCAGGTAATATCCACGTTTATAATTTAACATATTCAGCTTCGCAGGGTCAAGGAAAATGGGGGGCTAAAATCCCCCTTTATTCCCCTTTTTCAAAGGGGGAAACTGGTTGGGGGAGAAAGACTGCGGTATAAGCCGCTGATGGTGCGAGGGCGGTCTGTGTGGGAAAAGATACCAAGCGAGAGGCGGGGAGGGGAAAATGCGAAGAAAATGTAAGCCGAAACGTGAGTTTTCTCTCTTGACAAATGATGTCCCAAGATGCTAGATTATGGTTAGCAGTCTAAGCAGGAGACTGCTAACGGAGATATAAATGCTGGCAATCAGAAGCGGAAAAGTCTTAAATTACATCGTCCGGCAGTACATAGAGCAGGCGATACCGGTGCCGTCACAGGACATCGCCGATAGAACCAACCTGGGAGTAAGCCCGGCCACGATACGGAACGAGATGGCCTACCTGGAAAAAGAGGGCTATCTTATCCGGCCGCACACCTCGGCGGGCTGCATCCCCTCGGACAGCGGTTACCGACATTACGTAGAGTCGATAGAGTCCGCAGTCCTGCCTCAGGAAGAGCAGCATCTGATAAGCCACACCTTCCACCAGGTCGAGGAGGAGGTCGAGACCTGGGCAAGTCTTACCGCCACGTTACTGGCGCGTCTGGTACATAACATGGCGGTGGTCAGCCTGCCCAAGTCCAGCGACTGTAAACTAAAGCACGTGGAGCTCATCGCCGTACACGATACCCAGGCACTGGCGGTTGTCGTTCTGGACGGAGCCAAAGTAAAACAGAAGCTGGTGAGTTTTAACGAAGCGGTTACTCAGGCAACCCTCTCCGTCATCAGCAGCAAGATGAACATCGACTTCGAAGGCATGACCGACCGGAAAATCATCGAGAAAAAGGCGGAGCAATCACCGCTGGAAAAGCAGGCGACCGACTACCTGGTGGAAATCATGCAGGACGAGGACAAACAGGAATACCAGGACCCGTACCTCGAAGGGTGGCACTTTATACTCACCCAGCCGGAATTCGCTCACACCGACCAGTCGCACTCGCTAATGGAACTCGTCGAGGGGCGGGGATTATTAAAAATAATCGTTCCGGTGAGTCTGAGCCAGCATGGAGTACACGTTATCATCGGCAAGGAAAACCAGTACGAAGCCATACAGAACTGCAGCGTGGTCATCTGCCGTTACGGGCTGCCCGAGGCTGCCTCCGGCACCATTGCCGTGGTCGGCCCCACCAGGATGCCCTACACGCGCACCATACCCACGGTCTACTACCTGTCATCGGTACTGACCAGGCTGGTAGCCAGCCTTTACGGTCGGAGAACCGAAACCTAAAAGGAAACTTAAATATAATGCCGGAAGAAATTGAAGAGGTAGAAAACAATCAGGCAGAACCGGAGGCCGAGGCGATACCGGAGGACATAGAAAGCCTCCGGGACGCCCTCGACGCTGAAAAGAAAAAGGCCGAGGAATACCTGGGCAACTGGCAGCGGGCGCAGGCCGACTTCATCAATTACAAGCGGCGCACCGAGCAGGAAAGGCTGGAGTTCAACAACTTCGCCAATGCCAGCCTCATTATAAACATTCTACCGGTCCTCGATGACATGGAGAGGGCGCTTGAAGCCGTTCCTCCCAAGTATAAAAAGCACGACTGGGTGGAAGGCGTGCGGCTGGTGGAGCGTAAATTTAAAACCACACTGGAGGGGCAGGGAGTCAAGCCAATAAACGCCCTGGGAGAGGAATTCGACCCCAATTACCACGAAGCCCTGAGACAGGGCAAAGGCGAAGAGGGCATTATTTTAGAAGAGATACAGAAAGGATACATGCTGCATGACAAACTTCTCCGTCCCGCCCGGGTAGTGGTGGGCAACGGCGAAGAAACCGATATAGAGGAAGAAGAGACAAAGGAGGCAGAGTAAATGGGAAAAGCAGTAGGCATAGACCTGGGTACCACCTTCAGCGAAGTGGCCGTGCTGGAGGGGGGAGAACCGGTAGTTATAACGAGCACCGAAGGGAGCCGGCTGATACCCTCGGTGGTAGCCATCAATAAGAACGGCGAGCGCCTGGTGGGGCAGATAGCCAAGCGGCAGGCCATCACCAACCCGGAAAACACGATATACGCCATCAAGCGTTTCATGGGGCGGAAGTGGGGAGAGCCGGCCGGCCGCGAGCTACCCGTCGAGGAGGATGCCAAGCGCAAGACATATAAGGTTACCAAGGCCGAAAACAACGACGTGCGCGTGGTCATGGGCGACAAAGAGTACAGTCCGCCCGAGATATCGGCGATGATTTTACAGAAATTAAAGGCCGATGCCGAAGCGCACCTCGGAGATAAAGTAACCGAGGCGGTCATCACGGTCCCGGCTTACTTTAACGACGCCCAGCGGCAGGCGACCAAGGACGCCGGAAAAATCGCCGGTCTGGAGGTGCTGCGCATCATCAACGAGCCCACGGCCGCCGCGCTGGCCTACGGACTGGACAAGAAAAAAGATGAAACGATAGCCGTCTACGACCTCGGCGGAGGCACCTTCGATATTTCCATCCTTGAACTCGGTGAAGGCACCTTCCAGGTCAAGTCGACCAACGGCGATACCCACCTCGGCGGCGAGGACTTCGACCAGAGAATCATCGACTGGCTTTGCGATGAATACAAGAAAGACCAGGGCATAGATTTGAAGTCGGACAAGACGGCGCTGCAGCGGCTCAAGGAAGCCGCCGAGAAAGCTAAGGTGGAGCTATCGTCCGTCCAGCAGACCGAGGTTAACTTACCGTTCATCACCGCCGACGCCAGCGGCCCCAAGCACCTGAATATCACACTGACACGCGCTAAGCTGGAGCAGTTGGTGACGGACCTGGTGGAAAAGACAATCGAGCCGTGCCAGCAGGCGCTGAAGGATGCCGACAAGACGGCCTCCCAGATTGACGAGGTAATCCTCGTCGGCGGGCAGACCCGCATGCCCCTCGTCCAGAAGAAAGTACAGGAGTTCTTCGGCAAGGAGCCTCATAAGGGCGTCAACCCGGACGAGGTGGTAGCCATCGGGGCCGCTATACAGGCCGGGGTGCTCAAGGGCGAGGTCAAGGACATATTATTGCTCGACGTGACACCGCTGACCCTGGGCATCGAGACACTGGGTGCTGTCGCCACACCGCTTATCCCGCGCAACACCACCATCCCCACCGCCAAGAGCCAGATTTTCTCCACGGCGGCGGACAACCAGCCCAGCGTCGAGATACACGTACTGCAGGGCGAACGCCCCATGGCCGCCGACAACCGCACTCTGGGCAGATTCATGCTCGACGGGATACTGCCATCCCCGAGAGGCGTTCCGCAGGTCGAAGTAACCTTCGACATCGACGCCAACGGCATCCTCAACGTGCGGGCGCAGGACAAGGGCACCGGCAAGGAGCAGAAGATAACCATCACCGCCTCCAGCGGTCTTTCCAAGGAAGATGTGGAAAAGATGCAGAAAGAGGCGGAGATGCATGCCTCCGAGGACACCAAGCGTCGCGAGGAGATAGAAACGAAGAACATGGCCGACACCATGGCCTACCAGGCGGAAAAGACCTTGCGGGACAACAAGGACAAGATTCCCGAGGAACTGAACAAGGAAGCCGAGGAGAAGATAGCCGCAGTCAAGAGCGCCCTGCAAGGTACCGATATCGAGGCTATCAAGAAAGCCAACCAGGAGCTCAACGAGACGATGCAGAAGATAGGCCAGGCGGTGTACAGCCAGCAACAGCCCCCGCCCGGCGGTCAGCCGCCACCCGGACAGGAACCGCCGCCCGGAGGTGAAGCCCCGCAGGAAGGAGAAGGCGGTAAAGAAGGCGGCGACGATGAAGGGACTGTTGAAGGGGAGTTTAGAGAGGTGTAAGAACCTCTGATTAAAGAGATAATGAGAGGGGGCTTTTATGCCCCCTCTTTGTATTGATTGAAAATGTGTTATAATTCCAGCCGATGAGTGAGGAAGAAAAGCTGTTTCCTTCAGAATTACGCGTTAGAGGAATCCGATCACCTGGTAGCGAGTGGGGGTGGAAGCTTGATGATGTTCCCCGGGTTGTGGAAGAAT
>CAYVPT010000003.1:0-23991 GCA_964453865.1 uncultured Dehalococcoidaceae bacterium | reverse complement strand
CCTGCTTTTCGGCGTGGAGAAAGCGCAGATAACGCCGGACATGCGGCGCTTCGCCAAGACGGTCAACTTCGGCGTAATTTACGGCATGAGCGATTACGGCCTGGAGCAGGCCACCGAACTTTCCCGGGAGGAAGCCGGTAAATTTATCAAGTCCTACTTCGAAAAGTACCCGGGCGTGCGGAAATACCTCGATGACACTAAAGAACAGACGAGAAGCAGCGGCTACGTGCAGACCCTGCTGGGCCGGCGGCGCTATATACCGGATATCAATTCATCCAATCGCCAGGTGAGAGAGGCCGCCGAGCGGATGGCCATCAACATGCCGGTGCAGGGCACCTCCGCCGATATCATCAAGGTGGCCATGCTTAATCTCTATAAGGATATGGAAAAGCTGCGTTTACAGAGTAAAATGCTGCTCCAGGTGCATGACGAACTCGTCTTTGAGGTACCGGACGCCGAATTAGAGACTATGAATAAGCTCGTTCCGAAGGTGATGGATTCAGCCGTAGAATTATCCGTCCCGCTCAAGGTGGACACGAAAGTAGGCCGGAACTGGGGTGAGGCGAAGTAAAAAGGGATGTCACGTTCTTGATAACCAAAAACACCCAATGGTATAAATTCTTCGGCTGGTATATCCTGGCCGGCTCCGTCCTGGTTTTAAGCTATCAGAGCGTCACCTTCGTTTACGGGCTCACCGCTTTCATGACCCCCATCGCTACCTCTCTCGGCTGGTCATACGCCCGGATTTCGCTGGCGACGACCATCCGGGGTCTGGAGGTTGGCGCCCTGGACCCGATAGCGGGTATGATAGTCGACCGCTGGCCAGCGCGAAGGCTGACGGTACTCGGTTTGATAGTCTATACGCTGGGAGTGGTGGTGTTAAGCCGGTCTTCCAATTTAGCAATGTTTTACACTGGATTTTTATTGATGGGCCTGGGCGGCACCTTCTGCTACAGCATGGTCCCGCAGACGGTCCTGGCCAGGTGGTTTAAAAAGAACATCGGCAAGGTCAGCGGTATTTTCACCATGGGTTTTTCACTCGGCGGCGTCTTCGTGCCTTTGATTGTCAAAGGGATTGAGGCTTTTGGCTGGCGCGACCTGATGCTGTACCTGGCAGGCGGTGTTTTAATCACCGGCCTGCCGGTGTCGTTGCTTTTCCGCAATCGACCGGAAGACTATGGCCTGTTACCCGATGGCGAGGTTCCGGTGGTTGATAAGGAGCAGCCGGTTGACGGTTCAGTAACGGACTTCAGGCAGGTGATAAAGATGCGGGCTTTCTGGCTGATAGGCATCGCCTGTATGCTTCAGATGACGGCGGTATATGCCCTCACCATCCACATTGTGCCCTATTTGACCAGCCTGGGCATGGAAAGTGCCACCGCCGCTGTGAGTATTACGATTTTCTCCATGATAGCGATTGGAGTGCGGTTAATATACGGATTTCTGGCTGACAGGTTCGCGAAAAAGAATGTCTTCGCTTTGTCCAGCGCGTTAACGACGGTTGCCCTGGTTGTCCTGGGTCTGCTCAATAATGACTCTTTTATTAATATGGTCATCTTCAGCGTCGTCTACGCTTTCGGGGTAGCCGGCTCGACGACGATGAGGGTGCCGATTACCCGGGACTACTTCGGGGCGAAGAGCTTCGGGAAGATTTTCGGCTGGCTGTCTGTTTTCACCGTAGTCGGGAGCGTTGTCGGCGCGCCTGTCGCCGGGAGGGTTTACGATGTGCGCGGGACCTATTCCCCGATATGGTTTGTCTTCGCCGGCATGACGGCGCTGGCTACCGTACTGTTTTTATTGTTGCCCACGCCGGTTTCCAGGAAACCCGACCTGTTGAAAACGGAGTAAATCAATGCCTGAACTGCCGGAAGTCGAGACTATCAAGAACGAGCTCTTGCCGCACGTCATCGGACGGACGGTTACGGGCGTCGAAGTCTTCTGGGAGAAGATGGTACGCCAGCCGCCGGTGCCGGAGTTCTGCTCGCGTATCACCGGCCAGAAGATAACGAACCTCACGCGGCGCGGTAAGTACCTTTTCTTTCACCTGTCCGGCGGCGAGAAGCTGGTGATGCACATGAAGATGACCGGCTCGCTGCTGATAGACCCAGCCGACGCTAAATTCGCCCGAGCCATAATTTATCTGGATAACGGTACGGCGCTGCATTTCCGTGACCCGCGCAAATTCGGGGTAATGTGGCTGGCGGCGGACGAGACCGCCGTGGCGCGCCAGCTCGGACCGGAGCCGCTGGGCAGGGGTTTCACGGTGGCGACGCTGGCAGGAATATTGCGCCGCCGCCAGGCGCCGGTCAAGCCGGTGCTCCTCGACCAGTCCGTTATCGCCGGCATCGGCAATATGTACGCCGACGAGGCCCTCTTCGAGGCTAAAATCCACCCCGTGCGGCCGGCGGGCAGCCTTTCCGATGAGGAAATCGATAGACTTTACCGCGCTATCCGGCGGGTGCTGCGGGCGGCGATTAAGAACAAAGGGGCCAGCGTGCGCAACTACTACCGCCCTGACGGCAATATCGGGACGGCGCACGACGAGTTCCGGGTGGCCCACGGCACCGGCCGGGACTGCCCCCGTTGCGGCAGACCTATCGAGCGTATCGTGGTGCGGGGGCGGGGGACTTATTTTTGTCCTGGATGCCAACCGGAGCCTTAATCATCCCAGAGACGGAAAGGCGGTGGATTACAGCTTTTACACAGCGGTTGAATAACTGATAAGTGCGAAGAGTATTGATACTTAAAGGCGAATAATGTATTATGCGTGGAAAAGGATAATTAACGTAGTTCAAAGGAGGTATTGCCTTAGCTTTTTCAGCTCGGCCATGAGCTGCGCGAACTGCTGCGGGTAGAGCGACTGCGCGCCGTCGGACAGGGCGCGGGCGGGGTCGTGGTGGACCTCGATAATCAGGCCGTCGGCGCCGACGGCGATAGCGCCGCGTGACAGGGGAACGACGTAGTCTCTACGTCCGGCGGCATGGGAGGGGTCGACGATGACGGGCAGGTGGCTGACCTCCTTGATGGAGGGTATGGAGCTCAAGTCCAGCGTGTTCCGCGTATTGTCCGAGAAAGTGCGTATCCCCCGCTCGCAGAGGATGACGCGGTGGTTCCCCTCCGACATGATGTATTCGGCGGCCATGAGCCACTCGTCGATGGTGGCGGCAAAACCGCGTTTCAGGAGCACTGGTTTATTGATTTGCCCGGCCAGCCGCAGCAGCGAGTAGTTCTGCATGTTCCGGGCGCCTATCTGGACGATATCGGCATATTTTTCTACGGCGGGCAGATTTTCATGGTCGGTAGCCTCGGTGACAACTAGCAGTCCGGTCTCACGGCGTACTTTATCCAGTATTTTCAGCCCCTCTTTACCCAGTCCCTGGAAGCTGTAAGGCGATGTCCTCGGCTTGAAGGCGCCGCCCCGGAAGACCGTAGCGCCATGTTCCTTGACGATGCGGGCGATGGTGAGTGCCTGCTCTTCGCTCTCCACGGCGCAGGGTCCCGCCATGACGACCGGTTCCCCGCCGCCGATTTTGATATCGCCGATGGCGATGACCGTGGACTCGGGGTGCGTCTCCCGGCTGACCAGCTTGAACGGCTTGGTGACCGGAATAGCCTCTTTAACGCCTTCCATGGCCAGCAATAAAGAGGCCTCGACCGGCCCCTTGTTGCCGAGGATACAGACAGCCGTTCTCTGCGCTCCCGGCATGGGTACGCCGCGGTAGCCCATTTTCTGAATCTGCTGAATGACGGCCTGCACCTGCGCTTCGGTGGCGTCATTCTTCATCACGACAAGCATCGGCCAATACTCTCCTCGGTGGTCAATATTTTAACATCTTTTCTAGCCTTTTTCTCCCATCAGGTTCCAGAGGGCGTCGGTATAGGCTTCATAGGTGCGCCCATCAAAGAGGACGAAGACCACCTCTTTGACCGGTGTCTCTTCCGCGAGGAAGGCGGCCACCTCCTTGAGAGCCGTCCGCGCGGCCTTGTCCACAGGATAGCCGTAGGCCCCGGTGCTGATGGAAGGAAAGGAGACGCTCTTAAGATTGTTGGCGGCGGCCAGCTTCAGGCTTTCCCGGTAGGCGCTGGCCAGGACGGCTGGCTCTCCCTGGCTGCCGCCATGCCATACCGGCCCGACGGTATGGATGACGTACCTGGCTTTCATGTTGCCGGCCGTGGTGATGACTGCCTGGCCGGCGGGCAGGCGCCCCTGCCGGGCGACGATTTGTATGCATTCTTCTAAAATGGCCGGGCCGCCGGCACGGTGGATGGCGCCGTCCACCCCACCGCCCCCCATGAGGCCGGAGTTGGCGGCGTTGACGATGGCATCGGTGGTCTGGCTGGTGATATCGCCCTGGGTGATGGTGAGCCTGGCCTGGTTGATATTATACGAAAGACCCTCGGCCATGTCGTTCCTCCCCTCTCTACTTTATTTCTTTGTGAAGGTAGTCAATCGCCCAGTTGACCGCATCTTCCCCGGTCAGCTCCAGCTTGATATCGGGTTCGATACCTTGCCCTTCGATGAGGCGGCCGTTCGGGGTAAGCCAGCGCGAGTTGGTGATATAGATTCCGGAGCCGTCGCTTAGCCTGTAAAGGAAATTCACGCTGCCTTTGCCGTAGGTGGTATTGCCGGAGACGATCGCCCGTTTATGGTCCTGGAGGGAGCCGGCCAGGACTTCGGCGCCGCTGGCACTGAAATTGTCCACCAGCACCACCATAGGCAGGTCGGTAGTGGTGAGTCCGGCAACCGCCTCTTCGGTTTCTATTTTGCCCTGGTTGTCCTTCACCTGGACGATGACACCTTCGGGGATGAAGTGGCTGGCAATCATGATTACGATATCAAGCAGGCCGCCGGGATTGCCGCGCAGGTCCAGGATGATGCCCGAGGCTCTAGTCTCCTCCAGTTGCTCGATAATTGGCCTGAACTCATCTTCAGTGCGCCCGGTAAACTGGATGATGCTGATATAAGCGATGTCCCCGCGCATCTCAAGTTTGACACTCGGTAGTTCTATTCTGGTCCGGGTTATCGCTATCTCCACCGGTACTGTCTCGTCCTGGTGCAGGATGAGCAGCCTGACCACCGTACCCCTGGGCCCGCGGATTTTACTGACGGCCAGGTCCAGGCTCATACCAAGCGCCGGTTCACCATTGATGGCCTGGATAATATCGCCGGCCCTGACGCCGGCCTTCTCCGCCGGAGAATCCGCCATCGGAGCGACAATCACCAGGTTGTTGTCCCGCACGCTGACGACGGCGCCGATGCCGTCGAACTCCCCGGAGATACTACTCTGGCTAACTGCATACTCTTCGGGAGTCATGTAGGAGGTATAAGGGTCATCGAGCGTAACGATAATGCCTTCGATTGCGGCACGGGTCATGTTGGCGGAGTTCAGCTTCTCCGGCTCGACATAGTTATGGGAGATAATGTCCCAGGCCTCTTTGAAGACATCCGGGCCATCGCCCGCACTGGTTTTACCGTAGGGATTTATCAGGCAGCCGGTGTTGAGGACTACGGCGATTACTATCACCAGCAGCAATGTCACGAGAATCTTACCTGTTTTCACCATGATGACTCTTCCTTATACGTATCCTTACGGTTAATCATACCATAAACGACCTGCCGGATGAGAGCCGGAGGGGGTAGGGGGTGGGATTGAATTTATCCATTAAATACCAACAAGGCCCTGCGCTTTTATTGTTGACTATCCCCCCTCCGTCCACTAAACTGTTATTGGGTCAAGTAAACCGGGTGACCGCCCCGATGAGCGCAAGCGAATCGGGGAGGAAAGTCCGAGCTCCGCCGGGCAGGAGGCTGGGTAACACCCAGGGGGGGCGACCCTACGGAAAGTGCCACAGAAACATACCGCCCCGATGATAAATCGGGGTAAGGGTGAAATGGCGAGGTAAGAGCTCACCGGCGGCCGGGTGACCGGCCGGCCGTGCAAACCCCCTCCGGAGCAAGACCAAATAGAGGGACGCAGGGACGCCCGGCCCGTTCCCCGGGTTGGTCGCTTGAACCCGATGGTAACATCGGGACCAGATAGATGGTCACCGTCCTTCACCGATGTGAAGGATACAGAACTCGGCTTATAGATTTACTTGACCCACTGCCATCTGGCAAGATTTGGGCACGACCCGAAAGCTTTTGTTCTGTCATGGGATCTCTCCAATATATATCAAAATTATCTTCACCCTATTTAGCTTTACTGATCATCGCCAAGGTATTGCCCAAGACTACCAAACACCGAGTGACGTCACAGACACCGCCCATGGATAAATTAATATACAAATAATCCCTATATTCTTCAATAGCCTCTTTAAGGCCAACGGCTATATTCTGGGCATTCTTTATATACCAAAATAGTCATTTAAAAATAAGTCCTTTGATATACTTAAAAATAAATGAGCATAACTCATAAAGCTGGATATTCCCTGTACCTTCAAAGCAACGGCAAGAACACTTAAATCCTTCCAGAACGCCAGATTTATTAGGTTTGCGTATCAATGGCCATCAACACTAGTCGAATTCGGCTATATCTGGGACTATCCAGCACACGTGTAAGGGTAAATTGAACTATTCTTCGACCTAATATTGATACCCCTATCTCCTGGCAATCTTAATGCACAGATCTCCGCCGTAAAAGAAGATGAATCAGCCCGATGACAATAACATCAGGATTGATGGAAAGTCGCAGTATATTCTCAGGCGGTGCCTAGTTCGCATCGAAATCCCAAATTAAGCTGTGAAGGGATCTGACATGGGTGGTGAGTAACAGTGAGAAGTTAAGAGAAGTTGGGCCTCTCCTGTTAATAAGCTTCTGGCTATCAAGCCTTGCGACCATTGTAGCGTCTGCCGTTTTGAGTAAGGAAAGCCGCCTGACGCGCCGTACGCCTTCGCCACCACCTCAGGCTGAAAACTAACCCGATGATCACTACCACCGCGGCAATTAAACCCCCCAATAGACCCCGATTAATTGGCTTTGAAGCCGGTTCTTGGGCGCTGGCTAGCGGTGTCGGCGAGGGTACCGCGGGTGGTGGGTTGGATGTCAGTGTTGTTGTTGGCGTAGTCGGCGGAGGGGCCGGCGGTGATGATGTTGGCGCTGTAGCAGGTGCCGCAGTGGAAGTTGGTGTTGGTTCTGGAGCAGAAGCAGGTATCGTCCCGGAATTAACGGTAAACGTAATTGAAAGAGTATCGATACTGATGTTATGACTACCGACCACATCACTGCTGACCGTAAACATTATGTTCTGACTTTCCTGACCTTTAACGGTTACCGTCTGGGTCTGCTTGACTTCATTGTCAATCTTGAGTGTTACCGCTTTGCTCCCGGTGAGGTCACCGGTGTTGGTGACCAGCACGCTCACGGTGACATCTTCCCCAGCACCGACTTCAGAAGGATTAATAGTCAAATTGCCTAATTCCAGATTGGCGGGGCGTGTATCGGCCATGATGGCATAGATTGAAAGGTGGCTCACGTAGGCGTTAATGGCATGATTGTCCGGGTCAACGATGCAGGGTATTTTTTCCCATTCCTGGGTTGTGTCATTCCAGACCGCAATATAGAGGTTACTTTCCAGTATCCCTTCGGGCAGGGATTCCGCATCGTATTTTAAGGTCAGTAAAGCAGGCGGGTCGAACCGGGCCCCATTAGGGCCGATATCATAGGCGCTACTGACGAATTCGGTATACAGTGAATTATCCGGAGGTTCGACCAGAGTCACCACCGTTATCGAGGACACGAACGAGTTAACCTTATTCCTGACAAAGGTACCATTTTTAATAAAGAGAAGGGCGTGAATATCCACACTCAAAGCTTCCACGTCTTCCAAGAGTTGAAAGGTTTGGCTGGTAATTGCCATCAGGGGAGTAACCCTTTTCTCACCAATTACACCGCCGCCTCCTCCACCTCCGGCTCCGCCGCCCCCGCCACCGGAGGATGTACCGTTCACCACGGTGAGTGTGGTGACATTTGCCGTACCGCCGAAGCTGGCGGAGATATCGGTACTGCCGGCTGCTGTGATAGTGGCCAGGCCGGTACCGGAATCGATGGTCGCCACGCTGGTATTGGAGCTAATCCAGTTGGTCGAACCGGTGACGTCAACCGTGGCGATATTATTACTGTCGTCAATATCTACGTAAACGGCACTGGCGCTGAATTGGAGCGTGGAGGTGGTACCGGAATCCAGAGTGACGGTCTGGTTGACCGGTGTTACCGTGATGTGGTCAAGCGCAAGCACCTTTACCGTACCCGAGACGTTAGCTTCATCGGCGGATACGGCGAATCCTCTGGCGCCCAGCAGCCCGATGAGGCACGCCAAGACCAGACTGATGGATAGTATTTTTACACCTGCCTTAATCACGTCTCCTTCTTAAATAAAGAAAAATCAATCCTGTCCCCAATACGAAGACGGCAATGCCGATAATTACATAGAGCCATTTCCCGGTAATACTACCGGTGGGGGTGGCCTTCCCCAGAATTTTTTCCTGGGTTCCCTCTGCTTTAGCTACGACTTCAACTGAAAAGTTGAAATCGCGGTTCTGCGTAATAGCTACCGCCCCGCTCTGCCCCAGCCACTTGGCAGTCGCCGAGACGACTACCTCGCCCCGGGTGCCGATTGGCTCGGAGCCCGGCACCCGGACGATTACTCTGGCTTCCTTGGCCAGGGCATAGCCCCGCTGCGGTATGGCGATGCATACCGTTCCTTCGGGCGTCTGCTCGACTTTCTGACCTAGCACCTGAGACGGCTCGACATACAGGTTCTCGCTGACGGTGACTATCCTGCCGCCGATTTCAACCTGGATGTCTTCCAGCGGCGGCTGTATTTCCACCTGCCAGTTCGCTGGGGACTCGCATACTTCTAGGACCACGTGGGTAATCTGGTTACCATCGATGTTATAGAAGTAAATAGTCCCCGGGCCTTCACCGTCAGGCGTGACGCTAATATTTTTGTTGCCCTGGGCGCTGGCGAAATTATACTTCGCCTGCTCCTGGGCGGCCGCCGCCGATGAAAAAGTCATCAGCGTGATAAGTGCCAGTAACACAGATATTACTCTCATCACCGCTTCCTGCTATGCTTTTTTATGCAAGGCTCTCCAGCCGTCTCCCCGGGTGCCTGGTTAATCATCATCTTTAACCAATTCCCCTGCAGTGTCCTTTACGGACGGGAACATCAGATACCGGCTAAGCTATATCCTGACCGGCCAGCCTTTCGAGTCGACGCGAGACAAACGCGACCCAGCACCGAAAGAACTCCCTGTAACCCGCAGCCGGTTAGGAGTGCGGAACAGCTTTATAGCTGAAAATGCTGTCGTAATCGCCCACCACTCCCGAGGCAGGAACGTCCAGCCAGTGCCAGACACCTGCGGATTCGCCCGGGGCCACATCGAGGGCAAAATCAGCATAGCTCGTGCTCATGGCGGTTTTCGCGCCGCTATATGTATTGCTGTACTTGGCGTTACTTACCGGGAAGGTGCTGGCATTAAAGTCATTCCCCCTAATCTGCAGGTCGACGCTTACGGTACTGCCTGAATCTACGGTGATATTGGCGGAAGGCATGATGTCATAGGCGTCGGTATCAGGGTTATCGGACGTACCCGGGGCCAGCGAACCGAAGTGTATGCCCGCCGTACCCGCATCCGTTATCGTGATACTGATGTACGAGTTCACCGTTACAAAAGCGTCAACCGAGCCTTCATTCGCCGCCGCGACCGGCAACGCCAGGGTGGCTATCAGCAGCAGTGCTATAGCCAGGGAAACTATTATGCGTCTTTTCATTTGTTATTCCTCCAATCCCATGATTTACCAGTTCTTTGAAATAGCATCTTCAACTTAGCCTGAATTGATTAAGTTTCACATCACAGCCTCCTTTTTTTGCCTTTCCATCTTATCGGTAAGTATGATTTTGGAACCAACCTCACATATTAATATTTATTGCGCCGGTCATTCGTGGACAATGGCTTTGTAGCCGAAAATGCTGCTGTAATCGCCTGAGGCTACTCCGGAAGCAGGGACATCCAGCCAGTGCCAGATATTTTGTGAATTACCTGCCGCTAAATCGATGGCAAAGGTTGTATAGCTCGTATTTAACGCCGTTTTCGTGCCGGCGTAAGTCAAGCTATATTTTGCGTTGGAAACCGGGAAGGTGCTGGCATCAAAGTCAGTCCCCATAATCTGCAGGTCAACGTTAACGCTGCCGGGGTCCACGGTCACGATAATCGATGGCGTGGTATCATCCGCGTCTATATCAGGATTATCGGTAGTGCCACAGGACAGAGACCCGAAGTGAATACCCGTTGTGCCCGTGTCCGTAATCGTAATCGATACATACTCGGTAGCAGGCGTGCCGTCCCAGCCCGCTATCCGCGCCAGCATCCACCACAGCGCCTTACCTATCCTTAAAGACCCTCTTTCCCCGATATGGGGAGCTTTCGCAAGATTCGGCGTGCTGCCATCCAGGTCGAGCAGATTATTCGGGTGGATGGTCTGGAAGAAATGGTTGGTGTCCTGGTCATCGGTCCAGTTATTGGTGTAAAGTTCATCCGCATCGTTATAACACAGGATATCGGCGTAATCGAAGAGCACAGCGTCGGAATATACATCGGTAAAGTGGCCCCTTATGTACTCGTGCTTGAGGTACCTCTGGTAGCCGCTCTCGGAGTCTTCGGGACATTTACTGAAAGGGTCATAGCAGTCTATGGCGCCGGTGGTAAAAAAGACCACCGTGCCGGGGGAGTTCGTTTGAGCGTAGGCGATATATTCCTCGTTAGCCTCGAGGTAATCGTCCATGTTGACATGGTTGCCCGTCAGGTCATAGTCGCCGTCATCCAGCCCCCAGATACCATCGCCATCCGGGCCGTTCATCGAGGCACCCGCCCAGTGCACGCGATAATCCGGGTCAAGGGTACCGCCCGGCGTATGGCGCCACGTCGTGTCCCAGCACCAGCCGAAACCGATGGCGGAAATCGGGATGTCATTATCATAGCAATAAGAAATATGGTTCTTTATTATGAGCGACTCGGACGGAGGCGAAGACTCGTAGGCGTGCCAGGTGTACCATTCCTCCTCTCCGGTTGAAGTCCCCCTGGGATTGTCGTATACCCAGAGGTTGGTTATCAGGGACTGGTTATCGCTGGGAGGTGGTTCAATGCCTTCGGTATTGGTCACCTGGAACCGGGCATCCTCGTCTTCCAGCAGTTCCAGACCTTCCCGGTAAGCCAGCGAATGCGACTCACCGGGTACATTCAGGTACATTTTCTTGACCTGGTCAATCCAGTACTGGGGAATGCCATCGTACTGGTCCACTACCGTATGGTCCGCAATGATAGGCCCGGTATCGGCCAGGGCCTTACCTGCTTTAAATGCCGGGAGCATCGTCGCGACGAGCAGCAGGACCACCAGCAGCCTCAATATTATCTTCTCAAACACCCGCATCGTACCAACTCTCACAAATTCATGTTTCTCTATCATTACCGTAAATCGATACGCGCACCAATAGATATACTTCAGGCAATTTTAATGCCTGATATTAATACCTTACAATCGATAGGTTAGAAGAAAATAAGAATAAGGTTAAAATATGGGCTGAATTTAGAGAGATTTTTCAGCTAAATAAACGGCAAAACGCCCGGCTTTATCAACACAGGTTTAAATAGAATCGGGGAATTAAATCAGATTGCTGTATAGTGAGCTTAAGTTTGTAGAATATCGATGCAGTGGGTAATATCTTACTTCTGCCGTTCAAACCCGGCCATACTTAAGGAACGTGAGCAGCTTTCTTCTCCGCACTAGTTGCCATACTAGCCAGGCAATTATTATCATACCAACGATTTCAGGTGTCAGTTCCCACGGATGAGTTAATACATCGCGTAATATACTCATTATCCATGACCATATAGAAATCCGGTACATTCTAAAAGAAAAACCGTATAGTGGCCAGTAGAAGGTGCGGGGGTTCATCCACATCCCGTCCAGGATGAGATGGGTAAAAGTCCCATAGGCGAGGACCAGTAACCAGGTCTTGTGACGGGCCCGGTAGAGCAGCAGACCTCCAACCGTGAGAAGGATAAGAAAAAGCAAAGTATGGGAGAATATACGCCCGTTGTTGAAGGTTTCCCTGAAGAAAAACCGCCCGATAGGTTTGTCAATAATATCAGGTAGAAGGGAACCGAGGAGTAAAATCCTTATATCTATTATGCCAGCTAGAGAAACTAACCACGCCCAGGGGCCCGCGGCAGCACCCTTTTCAGGAACTGTTGGCCCGGCCCAGGCACGCGGCACCTCTGACCCTTCTTTAGTGGCGTATTCCTTCTTGCTGCCCTTGGTGAATAAACCAGCCAGGATTATCGCAGAACCTAAAGTCAATCCGGTATGGCCGAAGACAAACATTATCTTTCTAGCTCAATGATAGAATATCGCAGTTTATGATGCAATTGCTTTTTGATTAATACCAAATTCTAACACATTTTCAACCTGCTTATAACACAAGACGTTTTATAATGCATAAAAGGTGATTGGACTGCGATTTAGGGATAATTTGGAAAAGCATTAATATGTATATAAAGGAAGGGGCTGACTGATGAGTCTGAAGTTAGGTAAAGAAGAATTATACCAGGCACTCTGGGCCAGGACCAAGCTGGTACTTACGGATGAGGATAGAGCCAAACTCAGAGCGGCGACCGTATGTATTAACGGCATCGGGGGTGTGGGGGGAATTGTTGTTGAAGAGCTTGTCAGGTCGGGCATCGGACATATCAAGCTGAGCGATCCTGATGTCTTCGAACCTACCAATATGGGCCGGCAATTATATGCGACCACGAAGACTCTGGGGCGTAATAAAGCCGTGGTAGCCGCGGAGAGAGTGCTGGAAATAAACCCTTACTGCCAGGTGGAGACCTATACTGAGGGGCTGCAAAAAGAGAATATATTCAGGATATTGCAGGGCGTTGATGTCATCGTCGATGAACTGGATGTGATGTCAAGGCGTATCCTCCAGCATAGAGCCGCCAAGAAAAGGGGAATCCCTATTGTGCATGGCTGCCGTGCTGGCTTTCCGGGAGATAGATGGACAGTCCAGGTATGGGTATGGAACTACCATAAAAATCCGGATATAGAAAGCCGTGAGGAAGAATATAAACTCTGGACATGTAATCTGACCTGGGATGAATTAACCGAGGATGTCCTCAATAGCGTCGACCAGCAACTAGCTAGCAATATGAAACGTAAAATCAGATCGGAAATCATCAAGGGAAATGCTTCAAGCTTTGGCCATGTCCCTCTGGAATACCTGCTGTCGCAGCTGGACGGTGATATCAAAGAACCCTATCAGGATGACCTGCTGCATAAAAGGGCTATCTTCGTCCAGGCACCTAATACCGTTGGGATACTGGTCTCTCTTGAAGCAATTAAACTAATTCTGGGCTGGGAAGCCACATCCTACAAGCTCAATCTTCTTAAGGGCAGGATAGAAAACACCAGCGATGATTCAACCCGCAATCAGCTTTTAGCTGGCAGTGAGAGAATTGCTTAGAGTCTCAATATTAGCTTTTAAGACCGGTTGTTGCCATATAAGCCTGAGAAAGAAAAGGCTCGGTACAGATTACAGTTTATCCCCGGCTATAACACACTGCTCCACGGTATCTCGCAGGTATTGGTTGGCATGATCTTGTACCCGACGGTATACGATTTTGTTATATAATAATTTCAAGCTATAGCTATAAAATGGTAAATAATTGACACTATGCGACAGGTTCATAAGTTTGCCTTTGATGTAAGCTGGGTCCTGGTCAGTTCGGCGGTTAACCTGGTGCTCGGCTTTGCCCTCAGAATAATACTGGCCCGATGGCTAGGCCCATTCGACCTCGGTCTATACACTTTAGTCCTCACATTGCAGGAGTTCGCCACGCTTTTTGCCGGACTGGGTATGTCGGTAGCCCTTACCAAATATGTGGCCGAACATAAAGACAATGAAAACAGGCTTTATCAGATAGTATTCTCTGCTTTCACGGTTACCTTGATTTTTGCCGTTGTGTTTGCTTTACTGCTTTATCTTCTGGCGGGGGTGATAGCCGATATTTTCAACACACCCCAGCTAGCCCACTTGCTAAGGATTCTGTCCATTTCACTCCCCTTTGTTGTGGTCAATCAATCCTCGCTCGGGTTGGAAAACGGCTTGCGGCGGATGAATTATTTCGCCTTCCAGATAATGATGCGCAGCGTTTTAATGATAGCGATAATAGTTCTTCTGGTTGCGATGGGTTTTGGCGTTGAAGGCACGGTCTGGGGTCTGGTTTTATCCATCGCCGGGACGAGTGTATGGGGGCTTTATCTGGCGAGGCATTATTTTCATCTGGCCTATCACAATTTTTTTAAGAATGCTAAAGAAATGGTATGGTTCGGCATCCAGATACTCAGCACCAGTACCGTCAATCTTATACTTAGTTATACCGACATCATAATGATAGGATACTTATTAAAGGCTAAGGATGTCGGATACTACGGTATCGCCGTGAGTATGTGCATGCTTTTTACGATCATTCCCCAAGCGGTGCAGAGAAACACTTTCCCCATGACAGCCGAGTACTGGCATAAAAATGATACGGCCGCGCTGCAGGAAATGTTCGATAAAAGCATCAAATACACGGCCTGCATCCTGTTTCCTCTCAGCCTGCTGTTTATATTCTTTGCCACGGAAATAACAACAACGATATTCGGGGCGGAGTATATCTACAGCGTCTCGCCGTTCCTGATATCACTTATCGGAAGAGTGTTGCGAGGGTCGACAGTTAATCCGGTGGGTTCATCGTTCTCCGGGGTGGGTCGACCGGATGTAGGTTTGAAGGTTGATTCGCTTTCACTGCTAATGAATATCCCATTAAACTGGTTACTGATACCTCGTTGGGGTATCTCGGGGGCAGCTATAGCTACCACAATATCTCTGCTGACGGGAATGATGATTTATATCCAGCTATTGCCTAGAATATTACATGTGAAGCTGGATTACAAATGGTACGGATCAGTGACGGGGTTGGCGGGCATGGCGGTAGCCGTAAACTGGCTTGCCTCAAAATTCATCAACCACTACATAGTGGGCGGTTTTCTCCTTGTTGTTTATATCATCCTGATTCTGACGGTATTTCTCACCAAGGAAGATAGGGGCATTATTAAATCACTCTTTGGCTCCATAAACAGGCGAATGAGAAAGTCCGCTTAAGCGGACCTATCATCCTTAACGGCCTTCTTAGCCGCAATTGCCAGATAAAGGCCGTCCCATAGACGCGTAAATATCTTATCAAAGGGTTTGTAGAAACCTGCTTTATCGTATAAAAGGGTATACATAAAGCCAAGCGGTCGATATTTATTAACAATGGTAGGGGAAAACATCACGGTACGGGAAACTTCCATTATAAAATATGGTTGCAGAAGAGAAAAAAGCGAGTTCTTGTCTAACAATTTCCCAACATTATGTAATCGCTCCGTTCCTATTGATTGTGCTTGAATAATTGCATGCATTTTGGGTTTATTTGTGGTGGTTAAGACTACGTAGCCATCCGGTTCTAATAATTCGTAGATCTGTTTCACGTATATCGGTTGATACTGTGCTTCAAGCCATTCAATGACTAAGGACGATAACACCACGTCATACCGCCCTTCGATTTTTTCTTTTGTCAAATCTGCCTGTATAAATTTTAACTCAGGGTATAGTCTCTTAGCCGTTTCGATATTCATGTCCACGCCTAGGACGTCTCCATATTTACTCACGAGAGCGCTCAGCCATCCTGTGCCGCAGCCGAGGTCACAGATCCTGAGCGGACGCCCCATTTGAATTCTAATCCGCTCGATATTTGGGATAATAAAGCGGGCTCTGCATTTCCGATCAATAAAGAGGTCTGTAATGCTCCAGCGCTGATCATAATATAATTTCCGGTCTTGAGAAGCGCTCTTAGACTCATTTTGATATGACATTTCCTATCCTCTCTTGGAACATAAAATAACCTACGGAAAACCCAGCCACGTTCATTTTCCCGTCAGTTCCTGGTAGATTTTGGCTATTTTACCCATTTCTTTCCGGTGCTCCGCCCTTTCCATGATGAGTTGCCGGCAAGCATGGTGATAGCCATAAACTGGTTGGTCTCAAAATTCATCAACCACTATGTTGTGGGTGGTTTTCTCCTTGTTGCCTACATCGTCCTGATTCTTATGGTGTTTCTCACCAAAGAGGACAGGGGCGTTTTTAAATCACTCTTCGGTGTGATAAACAGGCGGATGAAAAAGACCGCTTAAGTGGATTTATCTTCCTTGATTGCCTTCTTAGCCACAATTTCCAGATAAATGCCGTCCCATATACGAGCTAATATTTTATCTAAAAGTCTGTAGAATTCCATTGTATCATAAAATAGCGAATACATAAGGTTAAACGGTCGATATTTTCTGAAAAAAGTGGGGAAAAACATCGTGGTACTGAAAGCTTCGATGGCAAAATACGGTTGTAGAAGAGAAAAAAGCGAGTCCTTATCTAACCATGTCTCAACAGGCTGTAAATCCTCTTTAATGGATTCTTCTATAACTGGCTTGTTTGGCGTGGTCAGGATTAAATAGCCATTCGGTTCCAATAAATCGTAAATTTTTTTCAAGTAAATCGGTTGGTACTGTGCTTCAAAATGTTCAATGACCTCACTCGATACCACCACGTCGTATTGCCCTTCTATATGGTCTGTTATTATATTTGCTTGCTTAAATTTTAGTTTAGGGAATGATTTCTCCGCCATGCTGATACTCTGATCTATACCAAGTACATCTCCATATTTGCTAAGAATAGCGCTTAACCATCCTCTGCCACAACCAAAGTCACAAATCTTGAGTGGACGCCCGAGTCGAGTTCTAATCTGTTTTATATGCGGGACAATAAATTGCACTTTACATCTCTGGTCAATAACCGGTCTTTTATTTTCCCAGCGCTGGTCATAGAATAACTTTTGCTCTTGGAAAGGAATCTCAGATTTATTATCATGTGACATCTGTCCCTTATCCTTTCTTGATATTTGAATTTAACTTTAAATCGGAAGGGGCCTTTCCAGGCTCATTTACCCGTCAGTTCGTGGTAGATTTGAGCTATTTTACCCATCTCTTTCTGGTGCTCCGACCTTTCCATGATTAGCTGCCGGCAAGCCCTGCCAAACCGGTCTCGCTCGGTCTTGTTCTTGAGCAGGTAGATAATCCTTTCGGCCAGTTTGCCAGGTTCACGCACCGGCACAAAATAGCAGTTTTCTCCATCGGTCAAAAATTCCCGATTTCCCGGTATGTCGGTAACTACTAGTGCCAGCCCACAGGCCATCGCTTCTTGCAGGCTGATGGAATTGCTGTCGGTAAGAGAAGTCGATACATAAATGTCCGCCGAGGCCAGGTATTTAGGCAGTTCATCATGCTCAATCCAACCGGTAAATTTTGTCGCACCGGAAACCCCCAGTGAGCTGGCCAAATCCTGCAAATACTCTCTTTGCTCACCAATACCCCCGACGATGAACTTCGTTTCCGGCACTTCCTTGAGGACCAGCGGTATGGCTTTAATTAACGTTTCGACATTATAATGGGCCCTCAGGCTGCGGACACTTATTACGGTCGGTGCCGCCGCTATCCCCAGGCTCTGTCTAAGGCCTTCGTCCCTCTTTTGCGGACTGAATTTTTGCGTATCTACACCATCGTAAATAATCGTGATTTTATTTTCAGCAACACCCAGCTCCATGACACCTTTTTTGAGGGCTCCCGAATTACAGATTACCCAGTCTGCCTTCCTGAGCGCATAGCTGTTAAAAGCCTTCACCAAGGGATTGTTTTTTGTCTGAAGGAAAATATCGGAGCCCATCGGCCTGAGGATACATGGATGGAACCCGCTCAATGCCGCCCAAACACCACAATCGGTGATATAGCGCGCGTGGATAAGATCAGGATTGATTTTCTTTATAAGTTTTCTTACCTGTATCACGCCCGATATCAGGTTGCTCGCGTAATTAAAGACCCCAAATTTTGAATGGAACTGATGGAGAGCATAAAACTTCGTCCCACCGATATCGCCTTTCCCTAATGGTAACGGCGAAATCACGTGGACTTCATGACCGCTGTTGATAAAGTACTTGACCCATCGCTGGGTATGGATCGCTGATATGGCCGCGATAAAACATAATTTCACTATACTTACCTGGTTATTTCCTGTGTGAGATTATATATTGTCTGAATCACCCATCGTGAAGTGCCATTTGTACTTATGGCTGAGGATTTGATTACCGAGTTCGTTCTGATAGCATGATATCACATCTTTGTAAAAGGGTAAAAAACCGAACCTCGATAATATCTTATCGTAGAACCCTCCCCTGATTGCCCAGGTGAAGACAATACTGACCTTTTCCCGATGAAACTCCTTAAGCGCCGCCAGAAGGAGCTTTTTGAATATCACTTGATTATCTTCGAAAGTTAAGAAGTCAACAATGAACCCTGCGGGAACATCGTCATAGGCGCCTATCTTGGTGACGATAAACCCTACCGTAGCTCCTGCCTCATTTGTAGCCAGCATCATAGAATAAGTATCGGGATTCTCAATGTACCTCCATTCCAGGTAATCTTTGTTGCGTACCAGCATAATATCATATTTTTTCGCGGCCTGTTCCCAGAAAGCGTCAATATCATCGGGGAATGATGATACCTTGGAGATTGAAATGTCACCTCGGGTGCTTCCGATAGCACCGATTCTGGTTGTGACGTTGGAAATGATATTAATTATAGGCGAGAGGCAGATCGCCAGAGGATGAGGGATATGGAGTCTTTTTTCAAGCAACCGATTCATCTTTAGGGGCTTTACCAGTTCGCGCAGCTTGACGGGAACTATGCCGTGATTTGCCTTCTTCATAAAGCCTGGAAGTGCGGTTATATGGTCGGGGACACCGTAAATCAGGCTCACTCCCTTATTGAGCATACTCTCCCTGGCGAGCAGCAGTAATTTATAATTTATTCCTTGCCCTTGATAATCCGGGTGGGTGAAGCTATCTCCCATTTCGGCTCCAATGACCGTGGTTCCTAACACTTTCATTTTTTTCGGTGTGAAATTCCTTATTCCGGTAATGGTATCGCCATCTTCCGCCAACCACATCTCTCCCTGCAGGATGGGGTCACGATAACACTTCCATCCGTAATATCCAGGCTCATAAGACCTGATTGAAGGATTGTAAGAGAAGTGGCCCTTTCTGAATTCTGAGATTCTGACCAAATCCTTCTCAGTGAACTTCCTGAAGGTAATTTCTCCCGTCAATGCTCATTCCTCCGCATTTGTGATAGGAACCTTATTATGAATTTCTTAACTGAAAACAGGTATCCAACCCAATCATAAGCACCATTTACCTTCCTGGCATACTTTTTAAGAGAATCACCTTTCTCGATTTCAATCCTCTTCAGATTAAAAAAATCACTTTTCAGTGTATTATTACCTGTCCCACCGACGGCAATTTTATAACCGGATTCTTTAACTAGGCCCTTGATTTTCTCGTTCACCCTGTCAAAGGGATAAGCAAAATATATTACCGGCTTAGATAATACATCTTCAAGATAATTCCGGGAATTTACTATCTCATCAATAGCTTTGTCTTCCTCTACCAAATCCAGCGCACAATGAGTCTTAGTGTGAGCCCCGAATGACATACCCTGAGCCTGCATATCAAGTATACTTTGCATGTTAAGCGGCAGCCAGCTGGATTTTTCTTCCTGATAGTTATCGAGCAACCGCTCGTCCAGTTTTAACCAATTAAAAATACGTCCGCTGCCGATGAAGTCGGTCACCAGAAAAATGGTTGCCTTGAAATTATGTTTTTTCAAGATCGGGAAAGCGTTCAGGTAGTTATCAACGTAGCCGTCATCAAAAGTGATAATAACGGACTTCGAAGGTATCTTTTTACCATTCTGTTTATAATTGATAAGCTCATCAAACGTTATGATGTTATAATCATTCCTCGCTAAGTACTCCATTTGCCGGGCAAAAGCCGCGGGAGTAACATTGAAGGGAAATTTCATACCCTGAGGCACATCTCGCACGCTGTGATATTGAAGAACCCTGAGACGGCCCTTACCCAACCACTTCCACAGTGGGTAAGCCAAGAGGCTAAGAAAATCGATAACGCTATACCCGAGCCATCTTAGAATATTAATCATCTGCCTTATATTAATTTGGTAGCAAAAACTTATATGGCCCAACCTGGACGGTGGTTAAAATATTATCGGCAAATCGGGGGCTTCATTGGCCATTCTTATTATAACGCTGACAATAAACAATAGCCCCAAGGGTACTATAGCCCAGACCAGAAGTCTGCCGGTACTCAATAATATTCTATTACTACTGGAATCAACCAGTAACTTGATAGCTATGAAAGCCAAGCATAATATAGCCGCAAAATAAGTAATCAATTCCTTCACCCAACTAGGTCAATAAAATATACATGCGACTGATGCTTCCTGTCAATAGCCGGTAGAATTATCAGTCAATACTAAAACTTGCCGCATTTTGGAGTCAATGAATTTTTACCTTTGAACTGACCGGCATTATCATTGACCTCAAAACGGGGCGTTCCATGCTGAGATTAATTTCAATCCGGATTTATTCCCGCTTCCGTTTTTTCTCCGGTTTTCAACTTTTTTAATATTTCTGTGCCTTTGACTACAAAGCCATCGGAACCCTTGTCAGCTATTTTTTTAGCCGGGATCCCGGCGATGGTGATACCTGGCTCCAGAAATGATCTGTTAACCACTGCATTCGCACCAATTACGATGTTATCAGCTATTTCAATTTTCCCGAACATCTTTACGCCAGGGCCGATATAAACGTTATTCCCGATTATTGGTGCATCATCTTCTGTACCTGCGGCTGATCCGATATTAACGCATATATGTAGCCTGCAGTTGGCCCCTACCTTCGAATGCCTGTGTACCAAAAGTGTCCCTCGGTGGGCTATGCTCAGCCCCGGGCCAAGAACGTTGGGCGAAATCGTGTATCCAAATAAGACACATTGAAGATAATATATTAATTTATAAAATGCGACAACAGGCCTGAAAATAATTGATTTCTTACAATTCATATAATATTCTAGTTTACGTAATGTTCGTTGAAATCGCCAGACTTCGTCACCGAGTAATCTGGGGTTCTTTCTTGTTTTCCCGAGCGACAGCCTATCCGCCTCTAAATAATATTTTAAATCTTTCTTCGAAGTTATCACGATACTGGCCCCTTCTCGCCGTCGTTTAAGCATCCCTCGTCAGCGATGTCCATATTTTATATCGCTATTCCGTAGCAGTATGTCATTTTTTGTATAGAATATAATTTTAGTTTAAATAATATTGGTTAGTTTCCAGTAAATACCAGGTATAATTTTAGTAGTAAATTGGTTAGAAGACCGAAAAAAGCTAATTCATGAGTAAATCACCGGGGTTAATTTACACTGTATGTGACTTCCCCCCTGAATTAGCGTACCATTGGTTAGAGTCCCGCGGTTATTTCAGCATACTCCTTTGGGATTGCTCCTTTCAATGAGCTATGTGGTCTGACTTCGTTGTAATCTCTCCGCTAGTCCTCAATGACATCTCGGGCATGTTTTAAACTGATAAACCAGTTCGTATTCAAACACTCGTCCCGCAGCCTGCCGATGAATCTCTCAGCAAATGCATTTTCTACCGGTTTCCCGGGCCTGATGAAATTCAGCTTCACGCCTTTACGATAAGCCCACTCGTCCAAAACACGACTGGCAAACTTCGGCCCGTTATCGATGGTAATGACCTCGGGCTGTCCACTGATTTCCGCCAGTTTTTCAAGTACAGCGACAACTCGACGGCCACCCAGCGATGTATCTACTTCGATAGCCGGGCACTCCCGCGAAAAGTCATCGACGATCGCCAAGGCGCGGAAGCGCTATCCCGTGATAAAACCATCGGTCACGAAATCCATCGACCACTTCTCGTTCGTTCTCTGGGGTGATGGAATAATCACTCCCGTACCCCGGCACCCTTCCTTTTCCGCTTCTTCCGCAGCGCCAGTCCTTCTTCACGAAAAATCCTCTCCGTCCGTTTGTGACTAATCACCAGGCCTTCTCTTTTTAGTAAGATGTGCAGCCGGGGGCTCCCAGACCGCTTCCGCCGCTCTGCCAGCTCCCGCAGTCGCTTTTGTAAGAAGTCATCATTATCCGACTTAGGCCGGTAACGGTAAACCGATGTTGAGACATTATCCAGTTGGCAGGCCCGTCTTTCGCTTAGCCCAAGGCTCTCCCTGATGTGAGAGACCGCTAAACGCTTAACCCTGGGCTTTAGAATTTTTTTGAGAGAAGCTCTTTCAGCGCCCGGATATTGAGCGCCTAGTCGGCCACGATCTGCTTGAGACGGCGGTTTTCATCTTCGAAAGCCTTCAGGCGTTTCAGTTCGCTGACGGTAAAGCCGGCGTACTTCGCCTTCCAGTTGTAGTAGTTGACTGCCCATCCCGTACTTGCGGCCCGGAAGACTATAAGGCATGGTGTGGCCGTTTTAGGGGGAAAGGTCAATTAATAATAGGTTAAAATTCGGTTATATATTTGTTTAGAATATTTAAATACAAATCTATCCCCTCACATTAACCCACAGGTAGATCGGTTCAAAATAAGGCTCAAGTTCGTTATCCTTATACAGTAAAAATTCCAGTTTCTGGTCATCGCCGGCTACTTCAGGAATAAAATCAAACGTGTCTTCCCACTTTTGCCCATCATCCATGATTACCGGCCCTGTCTCGGTGAGTTTTGTACCACCGAGCAGCACTTCTACCCGGTAGCTGGCTTCCTTCCCTTCGTGATTGATTATCCCCACACCCACGCTACGTTTCACCCCTACATCCAAGTCAACAGGATAATTTTCCGCTTTACCGTCCTGCCCCAAGATGTAAAACTCGGTAAACGCTTCCCGCGGCTTAGGTTTGACTAAGATATAACTCACGATGCCTATGGCCCCTAAAACAACTAATATCAATATAATATTAAGTGTTTTATCGAGAATACTTTTACCCAATCCCGGAAATTTCAGGTATACTTCAATGCTAAATCGTTCCTCTTCTTTTACTTTTCTCTGTCGCCACCAGGCCACAATCGAGACAACGTAAACGAAGGCGAAAACGGCAACTAACACGGGTTCCAGCCTTATACCCCACGGCGTATAGTCAAAGGCAAACCCGATTAATGCCACCAGGGCAATACTCAAAGTAAAGCTTAAAGCTACCCGGGCAATACCACCCATCGCCTCCTTCTTAGTATATAAAGCCGCCAGGAACGAATACCCCGGAATAAAAAGTAAAAACGGGATTCCCAGGATAAAGCGGAGAATATTGGAAGGAAAGAAAAGGATTATTATAACAAGGATCGCACTCAGAATATCCAGGATAATAAGTCCGTTCCCTAATTTGAGTCTCATTCTATGAATTGATAACCTTACATAAAATAACTTGTGAGTAAATTAAAACCATGGGATTGCCTAACCTTAAGCATAAATTATATCTTAGTCATGATTTGAACACAAGTTAACATTATACAAAAGCACATATTATTTTAATATTTATATGTTATCATCTCGTGAAAGATCCTTAAAAAGTTACTTGTTGCGTCCGCGATCAATAATGTTTTTATTTACTCATAACTAGACAATAAAGAAATTAATCTTTATAATGGAGGAAATTAACTTCGAATTACTAAAGTACTAATATAAAACGCTTGAAATCATCCAAAAGGGCTATTCACATCTAACTGTGGCTTCTATAAACTATAGAGTATTAAGCCAAAAAGGAGTGAAATAGATTTGGTGAAAGTATTTCGGGTAATTTTATCCCTGCTGATAATATCCCTCGCAATTTCCTCTGGTGTCAATGTCCAAACCGCGCAGGCATCCACCAATCCCAGTCTGTACTACACGCAGGCGGAGCTGGCGGTATTAAAGACTCTCAAGACGGCGCCCAGCC
>CAYVPT010000002.1:0-25075 GCA_964453865.1 uncultured Dehalococcoidaceae bacterium | reverse complement strand
CGATCCATCCTGATGTTGGGTTGTCCGGTCAACATCAAGCTGTAAGTCCGAGATTGGCCCGCGTTTTAATTCCAAGTTAGCCTCCCAAAGTACCGGCTTCCACGTTTTGCATCGCGAAATAATAGCCGACGCCGCGTTCGGTCAGTATCAATCGTGGTTTATGGGGATTTTCCTCTATTTTCTGCCTCAAATACCTGATGTATAATTTGACGAAGGATTTATCGCCGACATAATTGGGGCCCCAGGCTTTTTCGAGGAGCTGCTCATGAGTGACAATCCAGCCCCGGTTCTTAATCAAGCACGAGATAATCTTGAATTCCGTGGGGGATAGCTTGACACGTTCGCCTCTAACCCATACCTGGCGGCTTCCCCAATCAATCTCGATTTCACCATTATTGAAAGTAGAAGGCTTGTTTCCCTGTTTGTTCGAGTCCGACCGGCGTAGAATGGCCTGTATCCTGGCTATCAACTCGTGAAAGTCAACGGGTTTGGTGATATAATCATCTGCTCCCAGGGTAAAGCCCCTCAACTTATCGGATTTTTGCCCGTTCACGGTCACCATCAAAACCGGGATTTCGCTCATTTCCCGGATACGGCGGCATACCTCCCAACCGTCCATTTTAGGAATATTGGCATCCAGAAGCACCAAATTGGGACGGCTACTATAAACGCGCCGCATCCCTTCAATTCCGTCACTCGCGGTAAATACTTCATAACCGGCATTCTGCAGCCAAGTACACGTAAGGTTTGAAAACTCGGTATCGTCTTCAACCAGGAGTATTTTTTCTCTCATGGACTAACCTTTCATTCAGGCTTTCGGCAAATTGACTTTTCGATGATGTTTAAAGCTGTTTTTTCGACTGTTACCGATATCTTATTCCTTATTGTATTAAGTATTGGTAAAAATGCCGGTGTTAATTATTAACATCTTATAAAAATTAGCCAGATGGCAAATATCAAGTGTTAAAAAATCCCATTACAACAAGTAAGGGGGATTTTTTACCTTTAATTAAATATAATATGCCATCAGGTAGATGTCAACGTATCTTTTCTTCCCTTATCCTCCCAATTTTTTACTTTGTTCTAACATTCCAGACCGCTCACTATTCTAGACCAAACAAAGGTTAGAGTCAAGGAGATAACACTATCTCTTACCATTTTTTAACGAAGTTCTAACCCCATTCTAACCATTAACCTGTATTATTGATATTTTTAAGCCGCCGTGGCTGGTTAATGAAACCGGCAATGATTTTCCCATCTAAATTTCCACCGCGTTTATAGCTTGAATAGAATATATTTCTACTATATTCTAACCGTTTTCCCACTTGTCTCCGACATTGTTCTAACTGCGCCGCCTTATTATATTGATGTATTGATGGTCGATTGTTACGGTTCTGAAATTCTTATATTCAGAGGACATCCCAAATGATCGTGCGTGGTCAAACCACACAAGAGGCAGGCAGAGTATTAGTAGTTAATTCAGACCCGGAAATAATACGCATCCTGGAGGTGAATCTAACTCACGCCAATCTAGAGGTGGACTCGGCCCAAAGCTGCAGCGAAGCGCTGCAAAAAATCCTCCACGATAAATCGGACATCATTATTTTTGACCCGGAGCTTCACGATGTGGATTGCATCGAATTTTTCCGTCATGTCAGAGAAACACCCGGGGATACTCCTATCATTCTCCTCGGCAATAAGCATAATAAAAGGAATAAAGTTACCAGGAAAGAAGATATCACCGTTTATCATATTGACAAGCCCTTTGACCCCAAAGAAATTGTGGCCCTGGTTCAGGGATACCTGCTGCACAAAGAGCGCCGCGTGAATATAGACCCGCTGACAGGGTTACCCAACCGTGTCCAGGTCAATAAAGAGATTGCGCGGCTGATTGAGGCCAAGACAACCTTTGCTTTCATCTATATTGCGATGCACGATTTTAAGGCGGTAAACCAGGCCTATGGTTATGCCCAGGGAGACCGCGTCATCCAGTTGCTGGCGGAGATTGTATGCGAGGCCGTCCGCCTGTTTGGCAATCCCGAGGATTTAGTGGGACATTTCGTTGGTGATAAATTCGTTATGGTGAGTACTCCCTGGAAGGCCAGGACGCTTTGCCGGAGGATCATCGCCGATTATAACCGCCGTATTAAGTCTCTTTTCGCGGAGGAACATCTTCAGATAGGACATGCCGCATTAGAAAGTCCCGCCGATGCACAAACAAAACCCCCTAACTTGAGCCTTCATATAGCGGTGGTCACTAACCAGAAACGCACCTTTCACCACTTTCTGGAAGTCACCGAAAACGCCCTGAAACAGATGCAATTTTTGAAGCTTTCGCCGGAGAGCAGCTGTTATTTTGACCTTAAGGTCAACGGGATTGAGCCTTCACTGACCCTAGCTCGTAAAGAGATCGTCAGCGCCAATAAAGAAGAACTCAGAACCGTACAGGATACTATCGCCTGGTTGGATTTTTTGACCAACGAGCTTGAAAAACCATTAGGTCAGATGAAGGATAGCTTGCGCTCATTCAAATCATTGCGAGAAGAAACCTTGAGCCAGAAGCAAGTCAACGATATAAAGTCGTTGCAGAAGAGTTATCACCGTTTAGCCCAGGTCACGGAAAGCGTGGCCAATCTGGCCAGATCCGATGCCCTCAGGTCCGGCGCTCCATTTGATATTATCGATGTTGAAAACACTCTCGAATGGATAATGGAGCAGGTGCGACCGCTTCAGGAACAAAGTGAAACAAAAGCAGATATTGAGAAAATCGGTAACATTGGCCAAATTATTGGAGATAAAAGAAACCTTACTCAATGCCTTCTCTATATCATCAGGCATGAGATTCAATCCTCACCTAAAAGGAGTCATCTCTATATATCCCTGACTGAAAAAAATGAAGAGTTTATCTGTATAAAAATCAACAATCCGGTTCATCATATTTCCTCACGGGCATTGAATGTCCTGTTCCGCGGTCAAACCGGTACCTCACGACGGGAGGCGTTGAAAAATGAACTTTATCCCGCCCGTGTTCTGGTACGGTCTCTGGGCGGTAAGCTCGAAGTTACCAGTGAAAAGGAGACTGGTACAACTTACCAGGTTACGATACCTAAAAAATGGCAGAGCTGGATGTCAGAGGTGAATACGTTACAACTCGCTATGGATATCAGTCGGAAAGAAACGCGGGATACGATAAAAAATATTCAACGCCTAGTAGCTTCGCTCGCAGAGCCGGTACCGCCCGAGATTAAAGATGCCTATGAAAAACTTAACGCAAAGGTGCAGGAGCTGGCGGTGCTATGCAACCGTGCCCTTTTTCTGGCCGATGATTTTAACAGCCGCCTAGAGATACAGCAAGACCGGTTATTACAACAGGAATCGGAAAAGATAGCCACTTCGGAGGCTATTTTGACCATTTGCCGGGATATGATCAGGGCAACGAAGGTTAAGGTACTTTTTGACCCGGAAAGCAGTAAAAGGGTAGTCAGATATACTCTGGCCATTGCCAAAGAATTAAAAATGCCTGATACGGAACGCCAGGCGCTATACCACGCGGCCCTGCTTAAAGATGTCGCCCTTGCATTTTCAAGGTCTGAAATAATTAAGCAAACATCACTGATTAGCAGTGAGGTGGTGGCTGTAATCATGCAGCGTTTAAACCTTGTCTGGAAGGCACTTTCCAGTATTCCGTTCTATATACCCGCATGTAATATACTTCTTTATAAATTTGAAAGATATGATGGTTCCGGCGGCCGCTTCGGAGCTAGAGGTACTGGCATCCCGCTGGGTTCCAGAATCCTGGCCGTGGCGGACACCTTTGATTTTATAACCTCGGCGCGTTCACCCCAGGATAAGCTGTCCCCTAAACAGGCGGTGCAAAAAATCGTTGAGGAATCGGGCCTGAATTTTGACCCTCATGTTGTCAGCGCTTTATTGATGTTGTGGCGAGGAAAGGAGTTAAACGCTGTTTTAAGCGAAGCCCATTAAATTGTATCAGGTTCTAACCAAAGATTAACCATAACAATACATATTTCTAACTTATCGTAATTAAAATTAATTTAGTAATGAAATTCCTGACCATCGTATCCGCATTCAAATGATATTGCTTGACAGATTTTGAACAGAAGAGCAGCGGGAATGACGAGGAGGTAAACATATGGTAATTGAAACCAAGCCCAAGATTGTCAACGTAAAAGTTGCCAAGAAAGTTAAAAAGGAAGTCGTAGCCGTAATAGGCTTGGGATATGTCGGGCTACCGCTGGCAGACGCTTTTTCCCGGAACTATAAGGTAATCGGCTATGATTTGAAATCCCAGCTGGTCAACAAGCTGAACTCCGATAGCTCACACGATTTCACAGCGACAGCCGACCCGAAAGCGCTCGAGGAGGCTGATTTCATTATCATCGCCGTGCCGACTCCCGTTAACGCATATAAAGAGCCGGATCTAACCCCCGTTATAGGTGCCAGCCGGACCGCCAGCCAGTATATGAAGCCCGGTTGCACGGTTGTCCTGGAATCGACGGTCTATCCCGGCGTTACGGAAGAAATCGTGAAACCGATTCTCGAAGAGACCGGTAAGAAGTGCGGCCTGGATTTCAAGATTGCCTATTGCCCGGAAAGAATAAACCCGGGAGACGAGGAACATGGTATCGGGAAGACGGTAAAAGTTGTCGGCGGTATGGACGACGAGACCACGGAGGCGGTCGCCCAGCTCTACGCCACAGTAGCCGGGCAGGTCTTCCGGGCCAGAAACATTAAAACGGCCGAAGCCGCCAAGGTTATCGAAAATGTCCAGCGAGATCTTAACATTGCCCTGGTCAACGAACTCAGCCTCATTTTCGAGCGCCTTGGTCTAAAGACCTCCGAAGTCATGGACGCCGCCAGCACCAAGTGGAATTTCCACCGCTACAATCCGGGGATGGTCGGCGGGCATTGCATCCCGGTTGACCCGTATTATCTGGTACGCAAGGCCAAAGAACTGGGTTACGAAGCCAGAGTCATCCTGGCCGGTAGAAGCGTCAACGATTACATGCCGGTGCACATTGCCCAGATGGTCATCCGGGGATTAAACGACGTCAATAAAGTCATCAAGGGGTCCAAGGTCCTGCTGATGGGGTTGACCTATAAGGAGAACGTCCCGGATATCCGGGAAACACCCACTAAAGAGATGATTAAGGAGTTGAAGAAATACCGGGTCGATCTCCTCGGCTTTGACCCTGTGCTCAACGGCCAGGTCGCTGAATTCGATGTTAAAGGAATAACCGACCTGAAAAATCTTAACGACGTCGATTGCATCGTCCTATGCGTTGGTCACCAGGCCTTCAGCCAGCTCTCTCTAAGCGAACTAAAGTCGATCACAGGACCTAATCCCGTGCTTGTTGATGTGCGCGGATTCTTCGACGCTGCCGAAGCTGAAAAAATGGGTTTCTATTATAAGACTCTTTAGATTTTTCCTTGTAGTCCTACGCACGGTCGGATGCCACCGGCGAGTCCTGGCATCCGCCTCTGTATTTTAACAGGCTTTAGCCTTTTTCCGTGATTATATCCTGAAACATCCGTTTGTTGGCGAAAAAGGTAAGTCAGCGGTTGTTTTAGCTTACTTTTTTCTGCCTCCGGTGTATTCAGCCGCCTGACTGCGGCGTTAGAGCTAGGCAGACCTACTTTCCCTGCTGAGTAACTCTTCGATAAACTGCCGCTTAAACCCCAAACTGAAACTTCTCTGATTCCTCATGGCAGGATCCTTTCTCCTCCGATGATTATACTATGAGCCTGCCTAACCTTCCTAACTTAATGTGTCCAGTCTCAGGGATTCACTCCATAGGTTCTAACCTATTCTTAACCTTTATCTCACCTGTTCCTAACCGCTAGTTTATACAATATATCTTAACAAGGCATGCTAAAACTTGTCCCTATCACCATATTTATGAATACCAGATAAAGGGACGGATATTATGTGCGGCATAGTTGGATTTTTAGGTAAAGAGCAAATAAATGGCCATAGTGCCTCCATCATTCTTGATTGCTTAAAAACGCTTGAGTACCGCGGCTATGATTCTGCCGGTATGGCCATGGTCGAAAATAATGCCATCTGGTGCAAAAAGGGAGTAGGCATGGTAGCTGCGGTAAACAAAGAGTGTCAATTAGAAGAACTACCTGGCAGGATTGGCATCGGGCATGTCCGCTGGGCAACTCACGGCGGGGTGACTAACCGCAATGCCCACCCCCACCTCGACTGTAAAGCAGAGATAGCCTTGGTGCATAACGGAATCATCAATAATTATCAGATTTTACGCCACCAGCTGGAGGGACGGCACCACTTTGAATCAGAGACTGATACCGAGGTCATTTCGCACCTTATCGAAGACTTCCTGTCGGAGGGAGCCTCTCTTAAAGAAGCCGTGCGAAGGGCTACATCCAAGCTGGAGGGCTCATACGCGCTGGTGGTTGTTTCGAGCCGGGAGCCGGACAAGATAATCGCGGCCAAGAACGAAAGCCCGCTGGTGGTTGGCACGGGCGCCCAGGGATACTATGTAGCCAGCGATATCATATCCCTACTCGGCCGGGCCGAACAGGTTATTCCCATGGACGATGGCGAACTGGCTGTGATTACCCAGAACGGTATAAGTATGGTAGACAGGACGGGGAAAAAGGTCACCAGACAACCCCAGCCGGTTAATTGTGAATGGCTAATGCCGAAATTAAACGGGCATAGCCATTACATGATCAAGGAAATATTTGAAGAGCCGGATGCCATCGAGACTGCGCTGCGTCAGGACGATAGGCTGCTCATGGAACTGGCGCTCGAAATTCTGAGAGCCAAACAGGTAGTCATTGTCGCCTGCGGCACTTCAAGACATGCCGCTCTTATCGGCAGGTATCTTTTCTCTAATTTGGCCGGTAAGTTCTGTGAGGTGGTCATGGGCTCCGAATTCGAATACTTCGCCAACTCTGTAGACAAAAATACCGTCGTCATCGCCATCTCTCAAAGCGGCGAGACGGCCGACGTCATTACCGGCGTGAAAATGGCCAAAGACCACGAGGCCAGGGTGATATCCATGGTAAACGTTCCCGGCTCCACACTGACGCGCATGGCCGATAGAACAATCTATCTCAACTGCGGGCCGGAACTGTGCGTCGCCGCCACCAAGTCGTTCATCGCCCAGCTGGTATCTTTCTACCAGTTGACCTTTGCCATGCTCAACCGGCTCGAACAAGGCCGGCAGCAGCTCAGGGAAATCAGCGCGATGATAAAGGAAAACCTGAACCACAATGGGGAAAAGGTGAGGCGACTGGGTGCGGATATGAGAGACAGGGCAGACTTTTATTTCCTGGCCCGCGGCATTAACTTTGCCATCGCCCTGGAGGGGGCCCTGAAGCTAAAGGAAATTTCTTACATCCATGCCGAGGGAATGCCCGCCGGCGAACTCAAGCACGGCACCCTCGCCCTGATGGAGAAAGGTACCCCGGTGCTGACCATCTGCCCCGATGATTATACTTACAGTGATACTCTCTCCAACGCCATGGAGACCAAAGCCCGGGGCGCCTTCGTCATCGGTCTCTCCGATAAAAATAACGAGATTTTCGACGAATGGATAAAATTACCGAAAGTCGATGAAATATTTTACCCCCTGGTGAGCGTGGTGCCGTTGCAGTTGCTGGCCTACTACGCGGCTATTGCCCGCGGTAAAGACCCCGACCGGCCGCGCAACCTGGCCAAATCGGTCACCGTGAAATAGCGGGTACTTAAGCGGAAAGGAAAATGAATGAAGGTTTTAGTCACCGGTGGAGCCGGGTTTATAGGTTCGCACATCACAGAGCGGCTTGTCAAAGAGGCCTACGAGGTACGGGTACTTGATAATTTCAGTACCGGTCACCGGAAGAATATTGCAGCAATCTCATCTCAAATCGAGCTTATCGAAGGCGATATACGTGATTTCTCCACCGTCTGCCAGGCGGTACGCGGTTGCGATGTTATTTTTCATGAAGCAGCCCTTTGTTCTGTGGAGCGGTCCGTCGAGAACCCTCGAGACTCCAATGCTGTTAACATAGATGGCACCCTCAACGTGCTGTTAGCGGCGCGGGACGGAGGAGTGAGGCGAGTGGTTTTTGCCTCCTCATCTTCGGTCTACGGTGGTAATCCAGCACTACCCAAACAGGAAACTCAAGCCCCGGCTCCGGCTTCACCCTACGCGGTAACAAAGCTGACCGATGAGCTTTATTGCCAGACTTTTTACCAGCTTTTCGGCCTGGAGACATTCTCTCTCCGCTACTTCAATGTCTTCGGCCCGCGGCAGGACCCGAATTCTCAATATGCGGCGGTCATTCCCAGGTTTGTCGAAGCCCTTCTCAAAGGAAAGCCACCTGTCATCGAAGGAGACGGCCAGCAGTCCCGCGATTTCAGCTATATTGATAATGTCGTTGCAGCAAATCTATTAGCAATGAAGGCTTCGGCCGGTTTTGGTGATGCCTTTAATATCGCCTGCGGGCAAAAGACCACGGTCTTGCAGCTAGCAGAAAATTTGATGCAGCTGCTAGGGGTATCTATCCAGCCTGTCCACATCCGGCCGAGACCCGGCGATGTACGCCACAGTCTGGCAGATATATCCAAGGCGGAGTCTATATTATCCTACCAGCCTCTCATTGACTCGATGACCGGTCTTAAATACACCGTGGACTGGTACCGCAACCATCAAGGAAGAGCACAATGACCCAACCGGCTTTAGTTAAAAATATACGTCGGGAAAATACTGGTAACATGGATATTATTACTACGATAAAAACGAGACGCAGCGTCAGGAAATTCAAGAAAGACCCGGTCCCGATGGATTTGATTAAAAACATCATTGAGATGGCTACCTGGGCCCCTTCCGCCACCAACAGACAGGGATGTAGATTCATCGTCATTGATGATCCCGGGATCAAGCAAAAAATAATCGATAACGGGGGAGCGGTAATTATCAATAACTCACCCTGTGGAATTCTGGTAGTTTATGACGGAAACACCAGGAATTATCGTTACCGTGATTATATTCAGAGCGGGGCAGCCGCCATTCAAAACCTGCTGTTGGCCGCCCATAATTTCGGGCTAGGGGCCTGCTGGGTCTGTCATCTGCCAACCCAAGCCGCCTTGAGGAGAATCTTGAAAATCCCGAAGGATTTTGTGCCGGTAGCCTACGTTCTGATTGGCTATAAAGAAAAGGAACCGGCTGAAATGCCCAGGAAATACCCCCTGGATAGCCTCATCGGGTACAATACCTTTAACTATCGGGGTGCCCTGGAAAAAACGAACACCATCAAGTCGCTTCTTACCGGTATTTTAATAAGGGTCTATTATGCTTGCCCCATGTTTTTGAAGAAAGGGCTGCTGAACAAATACATCGACCGGAATTTTGTAAAGAAATTTGATAACTGATATGAGCAATAAATTCACAATTGAAGACGTGCGTGAATTCTGGGATTCCGTGGTGGATAAATACGAAAATTCGCACGAGAAGATACATAGCACGCATTTTCAGCGATTTCAGGAAGGAATGAAGTACCTGGATTTGAAACCGCAAAGCAGGGTTTTAAACGTGTGGAGTCGCACCGGCGAAGCCATTCCGTACCTGAAAGAAAAATGCCCGGAAATCAGTCTTTACAACCTGGAGGTTTCACCGAAGTTTATTTCCGTCGCTAAAGAAAGGTTTCCCGGGGAAAACATACAAGAGACCGATCTGGCCGGATTCCCTTTCCCGGACAACTACTTTGATTTTGTGCTCTCTCTGGAAACCCTCGAACACGCACCCGATCCCGGCCTGTTTTTAAAAGAGATTCACCGCGTTTTGAAAACAGACGGAACCCTCGTGATGAGCCTGCCGCCGGCGACGGCGGAGTTTCCTCACAAGATGTACGATCTGCTAACTGATGACCATGGCGAAGGGCCTCATAAATTTCTTTCATCGAAAACGGTTAAAAGCCTGCTGAAAACGGCAAATTTCAGGTTGATTTTGCACAAAGGCACTTTACTGGTCCCGGTGGGCCCCGTTTTTTTGCAGAAGCTGGGGGAAATAGCAATTAATCTATTACAAAAAACTTTTATAAGTGAATTAGGCATCAGGCAATTTTATATTGCCTGTAAAGCTGATAACAGCTGAAGGGATAAATATGAAAATAGCGCAAGTAACAGCCTGGGGCCCTCATTATCCGAGCGGGTCAGCGGTATCCTGCTATGAGATATCCAAAAGACTGGCCGAGCATTTTGAGGTCCACGTCTTTTCTTCCGATATCGGGAACCATCACAAGCCGGAGCCGATAAAAAACCTGTTTGTCCATCCTCTGCGCACCTACGCGACCTTCTGGGACATGAATCCGCTGGCCAACGTTTTCACCCGGCTGCTGCAAGGTGACTATGATATCGTCCACGTACATTCTTACATCTTCTTTCTATCGAACATGGCGGCCCTGAGCAGGCTATTTAAACGACATTCCAGGTATGTCTTGCAGTTCAGGGGCGGGCTGGACTTCTCAGAAGACAGTCATAATTTCCAACAGGGGAGAATATGGGTCAAAGAGAACATATATGACCGGACACTGGGATATTTCACGGCCAAAATGGCAGATAAGGTATTCAGCGTTTCCAAGAACGATATCCCGATAATCCAAAGGAAATTCGGGATTAAGGATGTAGAATGGGTACCGAACGGTGTGGATACCGGAATATTCAAGCCGGTCATAGATACACCGGGTCAACCCGTGGTCACATACGCCGGTAAACTGGAAAAATGGAAGGGCATCGATACACTTGTCAAGTCTTTCGGGATAATACACCAGCAGGTAAAAAACGTAAAATTTCTTATCGCCGGGACCGGCAGTCTCGAAGGTATGCTGCGGGAGTCAGGACTGCCTATCGAATTCCTCGGTAACGTCCCTTACGAAAGGATGCCCGCGGTGTATCAACAGAGTTCGGCGGTCCTCCTGCCTTCTTATATGGAAGGCTTCCCCTGTACCGGTGTCGAGGCTATTTCCTGCGGTGTCCCCGTGGTAGCCTCGGACGTTGGCGACGTGAAGGAAATCGTCATTGATAATCAGACAGGTGCCCTGGCTAAACCCGGCGATTTCAAGAAGATTGCCGATAGCACCATCGAAATCCTCAAGGACAGTGGTTTAAGAAAGCGACTGGGAGAAAACGGCCGGGCTCATGTGGAGAAAAACTTCAGCTATGACGCTCTCATCCCCAGGATCATTGGAGAATATCAGAAATGCTTGAACTACACATTAAAAATCGAGAACCCCTGCGAGAAGTCGGTAACACCAAAAATTTAGGGGATTACTCTTTACTGGACATAAGCAGTCTGGGTAAGAAAGTGCTTTGCCTGACACTTGATGTCGAGCAGGACTTTGGATCACGCCTTGGTTTCACAAGCTATGAAGGACTGGAACATATCCCGGAACTAGCAGGTCTGTTAAAAAGGCGCGATATTCCGCTGACCTGTTTTATCCAGGGTTCTCTCCTGGAGACTCATCCGGATGCGATAGGGCTTTTTCATACTCTGGATGCGGAATTTGAATTACACTCCTATTCACACCCGAGTCCGGAAGCATTCGATATAAAATTCGAAATCGAGATGGGGAAGAAAATCTACAGCAGCTTTTTCAAGAGAAACCCGCTCGGATATCGGGCGCCCCTGGGAGTAATTAATCAGAATGATTACGGGATATTATCGGCGGCGGGGTTCAAGTATGATTCGAGCGTCTTCCCTTCATTCCGGCCCGGCATTTTCAATAATCTTAAAAAACCGATAACGCCCTATGTATTAAACGGGCCAAACGTTATCGAGTTTCCTTTCACCGTGCTTTCGCCGATTATCCGGGTACCCATAGCCTTAAGCTACATCAAATTATTGGGAAGGCCTTTCATCAACCTGCTAAAAATGGCGCCATGTCCGGATTTAATCGTATTTGATTTCCATCTCGTCGACCTTTTCCAACTAAAGTGTAGTGGTGATATTCCGCTACAAAATCTTCCTTTTACCTATCGAAAAACTTTCCGGAGAATATATCAGAACGGGATAGACGGATTGAGTTTATTAGACGAGCTTATATCTATCTTCCTAAAAAAAGGATACGTATTTATGAAATTAGGGAACGTATTCCGGAGTTTAAGTAAATGAAAGCGCTAATAATCACCCAGGAAGAGCCGTATTACCTCCCGGTATTTATGGGTAAAGTCCTGGGTAGCTATCATAATGTGGCAGCTTTGATTACCGTAGCAGCGAAATCAAAGTCCTTCGCCTTTTTGTCACAGGTGATGGACCAGTACAAAATATTCGGTCTGAAGGACTCTATTATTTACGGGGGACTGTTTCTTCATCATAAGGTCATCGATTTATTAAGCCGTTATATAAAGACTAAACGGCTGTATTCGGTCAAGGCCGTAGCTATGAAAAACGAGATACCGGCCTACAATCTCAAGAACATCAATGAACTTGATTCTTTACAGCTTTTAAGTTCTTTCGCTCCGGACATAATCATATCAATTGCTTGCCCGCAAATATTTAGGAAGGACCTTATTAACTTAAGTAGTTATTGCATTAATATCCACGGGGCGCTCTTACCGGAAAACCGGGGGCGTATGCCCAGCTTCTGGACTTTAGCCAAGGGAGAAAGTGTTACCGGTGTTACGGTACATTATATCAACGAAGGCATAGACACCGGTAATGTAATTGTTCAAAAGCCCATTAAAATTACCGAAAAAGAAACCTGGCACTCCTTGCAAAACAAAGTCGCCGAAGTAGGCGCCACGGCGCTTCTTGAAGCGCTGCAATTGATCGAAAGCGGAGATGGCGCCGGAACGCCCCAGAAGATTGGAGGTAGTTATAATTCTCTTCCTACCAAGCAGGCGATAAAGGCGTTCCGGGCGAGAGGCCGCAAATTTATTTAGGCCACCTAGGATAATTAAATACCTGAAGGATAAGACAAATGAAGGCGAAACCAAGAATTGCACTGGTGACGGGATGGACGGACCCCGAAAGGCGCTCTTTAGTTGAAATCGCTTTAAATATATTAAACACTCTAAAGCCGTTCTCCCGGAGCCTGACCTGGCTGGCTACTAATCTTAACGGAGAAGCAGGTATTAATAACGGGATTAATCTCATAAAGGTGCAAAGCAAATTCATCCCCCGAAGGGAATCGCCTTTTAGAATAATACCCTTTATGCTCGTCTACCAGCTCAAGGTCGCCTGGGCTACCTTAAAATTACTTCCTAAAGTTGAGGTGTTTGTCTTCGCCACAGGGTCAGACTTATCTTTGCTACCCCTGTTACTAGTGAAACTCGCGAGGAAAAAAATTATATTGAGGAGCGATGGCAGGCCTTCGCTGCTGGTAAAGAAATATTTCAAGAATCCGGGCAAGGTTAAACTCTTTTTGCTTCATCTAATTGAGACCCTTAACTACGCCTTGGTGGATAGAATTTTACCCGAGAACCGACAATTGGCCATAGTATATGAAATGCAAAAGTATGATGCCAAGATAAGTATTGGTAGTCAATATGTAGATACCTCAACTTTTAAGGAAATAAAGAAGTTGCATGAAAGGGTATATGACGTGGGGTACATTGGCCGTCTAATAAGGGAGAAAGGTGCCCTGGAGTTTGCCCGGTCCCTGCCGTTGGTTTTAAAAGATAAACCAGGTAAATACATCATCATCGGCGATGGGTATCTGCAGAATGAAATCGAACAGGTTATCATCGACAACCATCTTCAAGACAGAGTGAAATCGTTAAACTGGGTCGAGAACAGACTATTACCATATTACCTGAACGATATCAAACTGGTCGTCGTGCCATCGGATTATGAAGGGTTATCCAATTTGATGCTGGAAGCTATGGCTTGCGGTACGCTGGTCCTGGCAACACCAGTGGGCGGTACGCCTGGCATCGTTCGGGAAGGAGAAACCGGATTCGTTTTAGAAAATAGTTCACCAGAATGTATTGCTAAAAACGTTATCAGGGTTTTAAATCATCCCAATCTTGACCAGATTCGCGAGAACGCCCACTCTCAAATAAATCAGGTATATTCCTACCAAGCTTCAGTAGAAAGATATTATCATATCTTCAAGAGCCTGAAAATAGTAATAGATAATGAACCGGGAGAAATTTTAACGCCTGAAACACCCGGGACTCCGGTAACGCCTGGACAGAGAGTAATGTGATGGGAAATTGCCTCGGCTGTTAATGGGGAAGGTAATAGAAGACTATGGTTATAAGGTACAAACAGGAATCAGCGATAAAAGTAATCGGGTTTGTCAATCGACTCGGCCTGCTTGATGGTTACAGGGTGTTAAGAACGTGTGTTACCAAACCTCAGGTCGCCATACTGATGTACCATCGCGTCGAGCCGCGGAAAAATCCCTGGTTCTCCCCCTATTCGGTGACCATTCCAGAGTTTGAAAATCAGATTATTTATCTCTTAAAACATTACACGATACTTCCGCTGAATGATCTGGTAGATCGCATTTACGAACATAAACCTCTACCGAAAAAGGCCGTGGTTATCACGTTCGATGACGGTTACAGGGATGTTTATCTGCATGCCTATCCGATACTGAAGAGATACGGCATACCGGCGACCGTTTTCCTGACGACGGGGCCCGTAGTTCATAGAGAGCCATTCTGGTGGGATAAAATTACCTATGTCTTGCAGCGTACCGCGTGCAATCTTCTCGAGCTGGATGAGCTGGGCTTGTACCAGTTAAAATCCAACAATGAGCGCCTCGGAACTGCTTCGGTACTGGTCAAAAGGCTCGCGCGCTTGCCCGAACAGGAAAAGAACCTGTTCCTAGAAAGAATTATAAACATGTCAGGCGTCAGTATTCCGGCTGGTTTGGGCGGGGAGATTGTCTTATCCTGGGATGATGTTAGAGAGATGAATCGCGGCGGTATTACCATCGGTGCTCATTCGGCGAACCACTCAATGATGTCAGGATTGTCGCCGGAAGAAATAAGCCGTGAAATAACCCAATCAAAAAAGGATATTGAGGAGAATATCGAGTATGATGTCACCGCCTTTTCTTACCCCAGTGGCAGATTTCATGATGGTGTAGCTAAATGCTTAAAAGACAATGGTTTCCGCTGCGCTTTGACCAGTATCCCCAACATGACCACTTCTGAATCAAATCCGTATGAACTAGGGCGCGTCGTAGGCGGGTGGACATTTGGTGTATTCAAAGTATTTCTTACCGGGTTGTATACGGACGTATATGCTTTAGCAAGCAGGATGAATATACTAGAAAAAAATAGAGATGGATGATGGACGAATGATACCCTTCAGAGGTGGACAGTGATAGAGATAAGAACTCTCGAAACAGATGAATTGCTCGCCTGGAATTCCATGGTGGCACGATTTCCCAACGCGACCCTCTTTCACACGATGGAATGGCTCAACTTCCTGGGAAAAATATATCACCTGGAAAAACTCCCGCTAGGTTTATACCTGGATGGCAGGATGGTAGGTCTTTTCCCGATGCTGCTGACCCGCAAAGGCCCTTTCAGGATTCTCGGGTCTCCCCTGACGGGGTGGGGGACTCCTTGCATGGGCCCGTTGGTAGAGGCGGGCCTGTTGAATGAGGCGATGCACGCTTTTGATGACTATATAAAAAGACTGAAGGTACATTATGTCGAGGTGCGTTTTCCGCAAGCTGACCTGACACTGCCGGGCCTGACCGGATTCCACCGTGAGCCGGTGTACACGTATATTTTAAATCTTGACGGTGGCGAAGAGGCAGTCTGGAACAAGCTAAAAGGTACGTGTCGGACCCAAGTTAGAAAAGCTATCAAGAACAATGTTAAGATCATCGAACCCGAAGATAGAAGCTGGGTTGAAGAATTCTTTCCTATGCTGTTGAGGAGTTTCTCTAAAACTGGTCAGGTGCCTGCGAGAAACAAGGAATTTTATTATTGCCTGTGGGATGACCTCAAGCCAGCCAGAAAACTAAAGGTGCTCTTCGCTGAATATGAGGGAAAGCGCATCGCCGCAGGGGTATTCCTCGTCTTCAGAGATACAGTTTATTTCAATGCCGGCGGGGCTTATAGTGAGTATAAGCGAGTCGCTCCCAACAATCTTATTCACTGGCATCTGATTAAATGGGCCATCGCCAACGGGTTCCAGAAGTATGATTTATGTGGTAAAGGAATCGAAACTATCGATCGCTTTAAGGAGACCTTCGGCCCGGATGTTGCCGCACGCACTCAATTCGCTAAAGCCATTGGTCTGAGCGCCCGATTGGGCAAGGCCGTATACGGAGAGTTGGAGCCAGCGGTACGGTCTCTCCAATATCAGATAAACAGGTTGGGAGGAGTCTTTAAAAAAAGCCATAACCATGAGAATATTGAAACTAATGTATCGGGATTGATACGGGATAGTGAAAGCGTATTTAAACTACATCCAGAACCAAGCAGCAAGAAATGAACATTCTATATTGTGAAAACTTGAAACCCGAGAATATAGGATCTCATTCGACCCATATTTTCGGGGTGGTGAATGCCCTGCGAAAGCTAGGGCACAATGTTGTGCTTATTAGCGAAGAGAAAAATAGGTCAGAAACAGGTCGGCAGTCATGGTGGGAGCGTGCGATAGATAGTCTGTCTCGGTCGCAAATAATCAAGCCAGCCCGAGGTGGATTCGTAATTCCATATTTACTGTTGCGCGATATCTGGAACTGTCTTCAGGTATTCATTATTTTAGTAGGGAAAAAGGAGAGGTTTGACGTCATTTACAGGAGAAGTCATCTTTACAACACCGAGTATCTTTTAGCCAGGTTGTTTAGAATACCTGAAGTCAAAGAAGTGAACGGAATCACGGGTGCTGAACTGGCAATTGCTGGAGTGTTGGGGCCGATTGCACGGCGAATCGCGAACAAGATAGAAAGTTTTTCTTTGCCAAGGGCGGATAAAATCATCGTGGTCACGTCGAACTTGAAAGAGGTTCTTCAAAGAGATTATGGAGTACCCGCGGAGAAGATCGTTGTGATTCCGAACGGGACAAATACAGATTTGTTCGAGCCTATGGATACCATCGAATCGAGGGAGAAACTGGGTCTCAATCACCGTAGTAACTATGTTTGCTTTGTGGGAGCTTTTCACGCGTGGCAGGGATTGGAAACCTATCTCAAAAGCGTGCCACTGGTGCTCAAGCAATGCCCCGATACGCGCTTTATCCTCGTCGGGGACGGGCCGATGAAGCAGGAGCTCGTTAGTCTGACCGAACGGCTTGGCATTGCCAACAGGGTTCTATTTACAGGCATGGTATCGCATCAGGATATCCCGTTTTATATCAATGCCAGTGATGTCTGTGTAGTACCCAAAGAAGGGCTTAATTACGGTTTTTCACCTTTAAAGCTATATGAATATCTGGCCTGTGGCCGGCCGGTCATCGCCACCCGTGCTGGCGGACTCGAAATCATTGAAGATAACGGCGGCATGCTGGTAGAGCCGAAAAACCCGGCGGCGTTTTCCGCTGCCATCATCAAGCTGCTGAAGGACGAAGCGTTGAGAAAGCAGATGGGAGAAAAGGGGCGGGAGTATATTGTCGCAAATCATAGCTGGAGGAGCGTCGCGGAGAGAGTCGCGGAGGTATGTCGAACCGCCGTTGACAGCTGCGGACAGAGGAGCTGGTAATTAAATTAATATGTTTTATCTGAGCAGATCGGTGACTTGTCAGGCGCGTCGGTTTCCGGAACCTGGTCCGTCTCAAGAATACCTGTACCGCCTGGAAGTGTTGACGGCAAATATCGAAATTACATAGATTCTAGTCTTGTGGAGCAGTATAATCAATGACGAGCAAGAGAACAACAGGAAGTAATATAGTAAGAAAAAACATCGCTTTAGTCGGTGGGGGCTACTGGGGTAAAAACCTGATACGCAACTTTGCCCAACTCGGTGCTTTGCGCACCATCTGTGACATCGACCCGGAGAAACTGAAAAGTTATGAATCTCTCTACCCTGGGGTGAACACCAGCGTTGATTATCGCCAGGTGCTCGTCGACCATGATATCCAAGGGGTCGTCATTGCCGCGCCGGCGGCCCTGCACTACTCGCTGGCTAAAGAGGCTCTCCTTGCAGGTAAGGATGTGTTCGTGGAAAAACCGCTGGCTCTCAAGATCGAGCAGGGAGAAGAAATCATCAGGCTGGCCGAGCAGAATAACCGGATACTGCTCGTCGGGCACCTTCTGGAATACCATCCCGCCGTCGTCAAGTTGAAGGAGATTGTGGACAGCGGCGAGCTTGGTAAGATCAACTATATCTACTCTAACCGTCTGAACCTCGGTAAGTTCCGGACGGAGGAGAACATCCTCTGGAGCTTTGCCCCCCACGATATTTCCATCATTCTGCTGCTCATGGGTGAAATGCCGCAAACCGTATCCGCCCGTGGTGGCTATTATCTTCATCATGACATTGCCGATATCACACTGACGGTTCTTGAGTTCGGGAACGGTATCCAAGCCCATATTTTTATCAGCTGGCTCCATCCATACAAAGAGCAGAAGCTGGTGGTCGTTGGTGATAAGAAAATGGCCGTGTTTGACGATAACAGTACCGATAAAAAACTCCTTCTCTACAACCATCAGATAGAGTGGGTCGACGGCATGCCCGTTCCCCACCCGAAAAAGCCGCAGGTGATTGAAGTGCCAGCCGATGAGCCTTTGAGGATAGAATGCCAGGATTTTATAAAAAGCATTGCTGACCGCAGGAAACCACGGGTGGATGGGCGTAAAGGCCTTCAGGTGCTGGAAGTCCTGTCATTTTGCCAGAAATCGCTTGAGGGGAAAGGCAAAATAATTTCTATGGGCCGGGGCGGAAAAAGTTATTTAGTGCATGAAACGAGCATCGTGGAGGAGCCCTGTAAAATCGGGGAGGGGACTAAAATCTGGCATTTTTGCCATGTCATGCCCGAGGTGACTATCGGGAGGAACTGCGTTATCGGGCAGAATGGCTTCGTCGGCCAGGGTGTGAAAATCGGTGACAATGTGAAGATAGAAAATAATATCTCCGTTTTTGAAGCGGTAACTTTAGAGGACGATGTCTTCTGCGGACCTTCATGTGTTTTCACCAACGTTATCAATCCCAGGAGTGAGGTTTCGAGAAAACACGAATATAAACCTACCCTGGTTAAAAAAGGGGCGAGTATCGGTGCCAATGTCACCATCGTCTGCGGTAATACTATAGGCAGGTACGCTTTCGTCGGCGCCGGGGCGGTGGTGACCAGGGACGTGCCGGACTATGCCCTGGTCTACGGCAATCCCGCCCGGCTCAAAGGTTGGGCCTGCGAATGCGGGGTAAACCTGAACTTCTCGGGAGATTGTACCGCTAAATGCTCCGTATGTGGTAAGAAATACAGGAAAAATGAAACCAAGAAAGGAACCAAGGTTGAAAGGCTCTAGTCTATGAAAATTCCCCTGGTCGACCTTAAAGCTCAATATAACGCGCTTCGCGAAGAAATCGATGGCGCCATCCGAAAGGTCATTGAAAGCGGGCAGTTTATCCTCGGTCCGGAGGTAGCGGCTTTTGAATCGGAGATAGCCGCCTACTGTCAGACGAAGTATGCCGTCGGCGTCGCCTCGGGCACGGATGCCCTCCGCTTGGCCCTGCTGGCCTGCGGCATTAAATCCGGCGACGAGGTTATCACCACGCCCTTCACCTTTATTGCCACCACCGAAGCTATTACCGATTGCGGTGCCACCCCGGTGTTCGTGGATATTGACCCGGTGACCTTCAATCTCGACCCGGCCAAGATTGAACCTAAAATAACCAGCAAGACCGCTGCCGTCATTCCGGTACACCTTTACGGACACCCGGCCGATATGGGACCTATCGTCTCGCTGGCCAGAAAATACAACCTTAAAATCATCGAAGATTGCGCCCAGGCTCTAGGAGCCGAATATAAGGGGAAAAAGGTCGGTTCCCTGGGAGATGCCGGGTGCCTTAGCTTTTTCCCGAGCAAAGTCCTCGGAGCCTACGGCGATGGGGGTATGGTGGTAACCAGCCATCCTGAAATCATGAAAATGGTTACCATGCTGCGCAATCATGGCGCCCAGAAGAAACACTTCTCACTGGTGTCAGGTTTCAACAGCCGCCTCGATGACCTCCAGGCGGCCGTTCTCCGGGTAAAATTTAAAAACCTGGATAGCTGGATTAAATTGCGCCGTCAGAAAGCCGGTCTTTACTCGCGGCTGTTTGACCAGATTGTCGGCATCAAGCCGCCTCAGGCTATGCGGGATAGCTATCACGTCTATAACTACTATACGATCCGCGTGACCGGTGAGAAACTGAATCGCGGCAGTTTGCAGAAACATCTCAACGATAACGGTGTCTCCACGGCCGTTTACTACCCCTTGTCCCTGCATATGCAGCAGGTCTATCATTATCTGAAGCATAAACCGGGCGATTTCCCGGAATGCGAGCGGGCCCAGGGAGAGGTTCTTTCGCTGCCAATCTATCCTGAACTCGAGGATGCAGAAATAGAGCAGATAATAAAAACGATGGAAAGTTTAGGATAATGAAATATTATCTGGTTGCCGGTGTCAGGCCGAACTTTATGAAGGTCGAACCGTTGCTGCGTGTCATATCGCAACATAATGCAGCCCGGGCCAACCAACGGATAGAACCTTGCTTCATCCACACGGGTCAGCATTATGACTTTGAAATGTCCCAGGTCTTCTTTGATGAATTGAAGCTTCCCCGTCCGGACATTCACCTAGGCGTCGGTTCGGGTACCCATGCCGAGCAGACCGGGAAGATAATGATTGAACTGGAGAGATTGCTGCTCAAGGAGAAGCCTGACTTGGTTATCGTGGTCGGTGATGTTAATTCCACCCTTGCGGCGGCCCTGGCCGCGGTTAAAATCCACATCCCCGTGGCCCACGTTGAGGCGGGACTACGTTCCTACGACAGATCCATGCCGGAAGAGATTAACAGGATTTTGACCGATGCCATCTCCGATTACCTGTTTACTCCCTCACCTGATGCCGACAGTAATTTGATAAAAGAGGGCGTGTCCAGGGATAAGATTTTCTGCGTCGGTGATGTGATGGTGGACAGCCTGCTTTTCCACAAGGATATCGCATCCCGGCGGGGTATATTATCGGAAGTGGGGCTGGAAGCGAAAAACTACGCGTTACTCACCATGCACCGCCCCAGTAATGTTGACGATAAATCGAGCCTGCTGCGCATTATCACGGCCATCAAGAAAATTGCCCGGAGGATTCCCGTTATCTTTCCGGTTCATCCCAGGACACAGGCGAATATTTCCCGGTTCGGATTCGACGAGTTTTTTCAGGATCGGCGCATCATCCGTATTGAACCGCTCGGCTACCTCGATTTCCTCAATCTGGAGATGAACGCCAGACTGGTCATCACCGATTCCGGAGGGATGCAGCAAGAGACCACGGTTTTAAACGTCCCCTGCCTGAGCCTAAGGGACACTACGGAGAGGCCGATAACTATTGAAGAGGGCACGAATATCCTGGTGTGGAACGATACTTCCCAAATAATCGAAGAGGCCTTCAAGATTCTTGATGGCCAAGGCAAAAAAGGGAAATGCCCGGCGCTCTGGGACGGTAAAGCTGCGGAAAGAACCATAGATATACTGGTCAAACAGAACACCCGGAGCAGCGCAGGGAAGAAATTGACGTATTATAAATGAGAATGCCATGAATATTCTGTATAGTGAAAGCCTAAAGCACGGGAATCTGGGGACTCAGTCGACTCACATTTTCGGGGTGGTGAATAGTCTGAGAAAACTGGGACATAATGTAGTGCTGCTTAATGAAGAGGAGAGCGGGCGCGTCACTGCATTGGGTAATGAACGGAGGTCACCATGGGGACATATGAGAGATAGTATGCTTCAATCGCGAATTCTTAAGCCAGTTCGAGGCGGAGGCATAATTCTATATTTCCTGTTGCGTGATATCTGGAACTTTCTTCAGGTGTTGGTTATTTTAGTCAGGAAGAGAGGAAGGTTTGACGTCATTTACCGGAGAGATCATCTTTTCAATAGTGAGTATATTTTAGCCAGGTTGTTTAGAATACCCGTAGTCAAAGAAGTGAACGGAATCACAGGTGACGACCTGGTAATTTCCGGGTGGGTGGGTAAGGTGGCACGGCGAATTATAGATAGGATAGACCGCTTCACTTTACCTAAGGCTGATGAAATCATTGTGGTCACTTCGAACTTGAAAGAGGTTCTACAAAAAGATTACGGAGTACCCGCAGGGAAGATTGTTGTAGTTCCAAACGGGACAAATACCGACCTTTTTAAGCCGATGGACGCCGGTGACGCACGGAAGAAATTGAATTTGATCCAAAGCAGCAGCTATATATGCTTTGTAGGAGCTTTTCATGTGTGGGCGGGAATAGAAAATATCGTTAAAAGTGTGCCCTACGTATTGAAAGAATGTCCTGATACACGCTTTTTACTTGTTGGAGACGGGGCTCTCAAGCAGGAGATGGTTGATCTCGGCGGGCAGTTGGGTATTTCAGACAAGATGATATTCACCGGTATAGTCCCTTATGAGGATGTCCCTCTCTACATCAATGCCAGTGATATCGGTGTCTGTCCCGGGGCTGATAATTTTAGAAACAAGAGAGTAGGGGGCGGCTCACCACTCAAATTGCCGGAGTATATGGCCTGTGCCCGGCCTATTATCGTTGGTAGTGTGGTAGAGTTGAGCAAGGATGTTACGGCTTCAGGCTCGGGGCTGGTGGTGGACATGGGAAATCCTGACGAACTGGCCAAAGCCTTCATCTCCCTTTTACAAGATGAAGAACTAAGAAAGAAGATGGGTGAAAGAGGCAGGCAGGCAGCCCTGGAGAAGTATAGCTGGCTGAAAGTTGCCGAGCGAATAGCCGAGATATGCCGGAAACTAGATAGAGATGAAAATAATAACCGGGTTCAATCAGGCTGATTGAGGTATTTTAACGGTAAATAGTACCGAAATAAGGTACAAAATGTACCAAGGTGAAAGGGTTCAAGGTATATGAATATCAAAGAAACAATAAGGGAATTTGTACTGAACAACTTTTTAAAGGGTGATAGGTCGCGAAAACTTGTTGATGATACCTCATTTATCGAAGAAGGAATTATCGATTCAATAGGAGTACTGGAACTCGTGGCCTTCCTTGAGCAAACGTTCGGTTTCAGGGTTGAGGACGAAGAACTGATTCCGGAAAACCTTAATTCCATTGTCAGATTAGTGACTTATGTGGAGTCGAAGTCAGACGTAAAAAAGGTCTAGCTATAAAGGTACAGGCGGAGTATTTACGATGCTGCTTAACGAGTTTTTAGAAAAAAGCGCCATAGCATATCCTGAAAAGGTTGCCCTAGTCTGCGGCGATAAAAGGCTTACCTACCGTGAGATTGATAGCGCTGCTAATTCTCTCGGCCGTGGCCTGATCGATGCGGGATTTCAGCGGCAGGACCGGGCCGTTATCTATCTCGATAACTCCGTCGAGTCGGTAATCTCCCTTTTCGGGATACTTAAAGCAGGCGGCATTTTTGTTATCATTGACCCCCAGGTCAAGGCCAGAAAATTGAAATATATTATGGCAGACTGCGGGGCACGAGTCCTGATAACCGATGCCAGGCATCTTGCCGACATATCTGAAGTTGTGCATGATTTGCCAGATTTAAAGCGGATTATTATCACCGATTATGAACAAGATTCCACGGTGGCCAAATCGCCCTCCGGGCCAGAATTATTATCCTACCGGGCGATATTAGAAACATGTTCTCCTGCCCGCATGGTACCATCATGTATCGATATTGACCTGGCAAGCCTGGTATATACCTCGGGTTCCAGCGGCAATCCCAAAGGAGTGATGCTGACCCATCTTAATATGGTATCTGCCGCCACCTCCATCACTCAATACCTTGAAAATACCAGCGATGACATCATCATCGATACTCTGCCACTGGCGTTCGACTACGGTCTATATCAGGTTCTCATGGTCTTTAAGTTCGGCGGAACGGTAATCCTGGAGAAAGCCTTCGTCTTCCCACAGCAGGTAATTAACCTGGTGGTTAAAGAGAAGGTTACTGGCTGGCCAGTTGTACCAACGATTGCGGCCATCCTGGTGAAATTAAAGAACCTTGACAAGCATGATTTTTCCAGCCTGAGGTATATTTCCAGCACCGGTCAGGTACTGCCGCCGAAGCATATCGCTATCCTGAAAGAAGCTTTACCGAAGGTCAGAATATATTCCATGTATGGCTTGACCGAATGCAAGAGGGTCGCTTACCTTCCCCCCGAGGAGCTTGATAGAAGGCCGGGTTCCGTTGGTAAGGCAATGCCCAACACGGAGGTCTGGATTGTTGATGAGGAAGGCAGAGAGATAACCGAGGCATGGAAACCCGGGGAGATGGTGATAAGAGGGGCAAATGTGATGAAGGGCTATTGGAACCTTCCCGAAGAAACGGCGAGGGCTTTACGTCCGGGATCTTACTCCGGGGAGAGAGTTCTTTATTCCGGTGACCTTTTTCAAAAAGATGAGGAAGGCTTTCTCTATTTCCTGGGACGAAAAGATGACATTATCAAGACGGCGGGACACATGGTAAGCCCTAAAGAGGTGGAAAATGTTATCTGCGAGAAAGAGGATGTTATCGAGGCAGCGGTAATCGGAGTGGAGGATGAAATTTTGGGGAAGGTAGTTAAAGCCTTCGTGCATTTAACTGATACTTCGGAGTCTACTACAGAGGACATTATCAATTTTTGCGCGCAACGTCTGGAAGACTTTGCCGTACCTAAAACAGTAGTTCTTTGCGGGACGCTGCCGAGGACTACCACCGGAAAAATCCAGAAGCGGGACTTACTATTAATAGAAATATAAGAGGGACATCATGAAATTTGATGAGGACATCCTGCGGATTGACTGTGAAGCCGAAGCAGACCATGTTTGTGACTTCATTCGGCAGCAAGTAAGCGACCAGAAACGCGAAGGTGCCGTGGTTGGGGTAAGCGGCGGTATTGACTCAGCGCTGATTGCCTCACTGTGTGTAAGGGCTCTCGGGAAGGACAGGGTTTTGGGTCTCATCCTTCCGGAGAAGGAATC
>CAYVPT010000001.1:0-26437 GCA_964453865.1 uncultured Dehalococcoidaceae bacterium | reverse complement strand
TATCGGCGGCGTCTATCGACTCCTGGTCGCGTATCGAGCCGCCGGGCTGGATGATAGCCGTCACGCCCAGTTTGGCGGCGTGCTCCACGACATCGTTGAACGGAAACATGGCGTCGGAAGCCAGGACGCTGCCTTTGGCTTTCTCCCCTGCCTTCTCCCCGGCAATCTGCGCGCTGATAATACGGCTGGGCTGTCCCGCCCCCATCCCCGTCACCATTTTGTCTTTCACCAGCATGATGGCGTTGGACTTCACGTGCTTGCAGGCACGCCAGGCAAAGAGCAGGTCCTTTTTCTCTTTGACCGTGGGGGCGCGTTTGGTGACTACCTTCATATCGACCTGCTTCTCCGGCACCGAGTCCGAGTCCTGTACCAGGAAGCCCCCCTTTACCCGCCGGTAGTCGATATACCCACATTCCTCTTTACCGTAGCCGGGCGGTAGCTCCGCTTCTAAAATACGCAGGTCTTTCTTCTTCTCTTTCAACAGCTTTAAAGCTTCCGGCTCGTAGCCGGGGGCGATAACGATTTCATAGAAGACCGGCCTCATGGCTTCGGCCATGGCTAAAGTGACCGGCCGGTTGGCGGCGACAATACCTCCGTAGGCCGCCACTTCATCGCCGCTGAAGGCGCGTTTGTAAGCCTCGGCGATGTCTTCATGGCTGGCCAGCCCGCAGGGATTGGTGTGCTTGATGACGGAGACGGTCGGCGCCGTAAAATCGACGGCCGCTCCCCAGGCGGCGTCGGCATCGAGTATGTTGTTGAAGGAGAGTTCCTTGCCTCCCAGCTGTTCCGCCCAGGTGATGCCGGTGTTCTGCTTTGCCCCCACCGCCTGCTCCGCATAAAAAGCCGCCGTCTGGTGCGGGTTCTCGCCGTAGCGCAAGGCGTAGCGTTTCTTCATGGCCACGGTGATTTCTTCGGGCATACCCGCCTCGCCCTGTCTCAGGTACTGCGCGATGGCCGTATCGTAAATGGCTGTATGCTGAAAGGCTTTCTGCGCCAGCCGTTTCCGTTCTTCCAGAGGCATGTCGCCCTTCTGTAATTTCTCTAAAATAACAGGATAGTCTTTGGGGTCGACGACGACGATGACGCCGGGGAAGTTCTTGGCGGAGGCGCGAATCATGGTCGGCCCGCCGATGTCGATATTCTCCAGCGCATCTTCCAATGAAACGCCTTCTCTGGCTACCGTTTGCACGAAGGGATAGAGATTGACCGCCACCAGGTCGATTTTTTCGATTTTCTTTTCTGATAGCTCTTTCAGGTGGGCGGGGAGGTCGCGGCGTGCCAGTATGCCGCCGTGGACCATCGGGTGCAGGGTCTTGACACGTCCGTCGAGTATTTCCGGGAAGCCGGTGATATCCGAGACGCTTCTAACCGCCACCCCACCCTCACCGATGGCTTTCCTGGTGTTGCCGGTGCTGAATATCTCGTAGCCCAGCTTGACCAGTCCCCGAGCAAAATCCACCACCCCCGTTTTATCCGATACGCTGACGATAGCTCTCATGAAAGACTCCTTCGTTTATTTTCTACGTAACGCTAGCCTTATTATTCCCGGCCAGAAATTTGTTCTGGGCACTCTCTGCATATAGGCTTTATAGTCTTCGCCGAACTTCTTGATAAGGAACTTGTCTTCCTCCACACATCCCAGGTAGACAACCACAGTGCCGACGACACCGAGCACAGCGAACAGCCAGTGCGGATACAACAGAAAATTGGTCAGGAAAATTGCGTAGATACCGCCGGCGTATTGCGGGTGCCGGACAATGGCGTATATGCCCGTGTCCACCAGCTTAGTGGTATTGACCCATGATTTCCCTTTCACAATCCCGCCCCGCCGTGGAAACATAAACATCGGTGCAAAGACCAGTACCAGACTGAACGCCAGTACCACCCAGGCGATGATTTCCAGCGGCAGGTATTGTTTCACTTCGATAGCACCCGTCAGGACAAGAGGATTTACCGGGAAACAGGCGATACCCAATATAGTTAACAGTATCGACCAGAGAAGGTCCATTCTGGTCCTTTTAGCGTTTGTCATATCCCTTTCCACCTTAATCGATAGCTACTCTCTTCTCCTCCTCCTGCCTGACCACTTCCCCGATGACCATTATCTCGGGTAACTGCTGCGTCATTTTACTTACGTTCTCCTGGGCGGTAACAATGACCATGCCGATGCCCATGTTGAACACGTGGTACATCTCGTCGCGGTCGACCTTTCCCAGCCGCTGCATTAGCGGGAAAATCGGCGGCACCGGCCATCTCCTACTGTCGAAACGCACCGCCAAGCCCTCGGGAATGACACGGGGCACGTTATCGATCAAGCCACCGCCGGTGATATGCGCCATGCCTTTTATCAATGGCAGCAGAGGCTTAAGCTGGTTATAATAGCAGGTGTGCGGTTTCAGGAGTGCTCCGCCGACAGTCCCGCCCAGTTCGGGGTAGCTTTTCAACAAGGCTTCTCTGGTCTCGCCGAAGATTTTTCGCGCCAGAGAGTAGCCGTTGGTGTGCAGTCCGTTGGAAGGCAGCCCGAGGACGGCATCGCCGGCGGAAATCGCGTTTCCCATGATATATTTATCTTTTTCCACCACCCCGATAACGAATCCCACCAGGTCATAATCATCGATGGTGGCATAAAGCCCGGCCATCTCACCCGTTTCACCCCCTATCAGTGCGCAGCCCACCTCGCGACATGCCCTGGCCAGTCCTTCGACGATGGCCTCCACCTTATCGGGAATCATCTTTCCGAGTCCTATATAGTCCAGAAAGAAAAGCGGTTCGGCGCCACAGGTAAAAATATCGTTTACGCAGTGGCTTACGATGTCGATGCCGACGGTGTCATACTTCTCCAGGGCAAAGGTGATTTTTGTTTTGGTTCCTACCTGGTCGATACTGGATACCAGCAGCGGGTTTTTATAACCTTTGAACTCATACAACCCGCCGAAGAATCCCACGCCGCTCAGGACTTCGGGACGAAGCGTGGACTTGGCTAATCTACTGATTCGAGCTACGGCTTTATCCTTAGCGCTGATGTCCACACCGGCTTTAGCATAGGCGTCTTTCATACGTCACCTCCCGCGCCGGGGCAATTTTACGTCTTAGATTACCAAAAAGAGGGGTAAGCTGTAAATGGCGGCGTCTTTCCCACTTCTTATTGTCATTCCAGCCCTCACGCTACGCTCAGGATAAACTCCGGCTGGAATCCAGCCCCCTCCACTCCCCTCGGTTTTTATCTATTCCCACCCAGTCCGCCCAGTTTCATCCACGGCTTATCCCGTAGTTAATATCCCCTCTCCCTTGATGGGAGAGGGTAAGGGTGAGGGTGAAAACGGGAATTGCGCAGCAAGATGGGCGTCAGCCCCTCTTTTAAATTACTCCCCCTTCCCTTCATTAATCCTCAAGGGAAGGGGGACACAGGGGGATAGGTTCACCTGAAAAAAAGGGGTGAGGAAAAAATAACCCCCCCCCATTGACACTTCTCCCATTCCCCGCTAGCATAATCACTGAGGTATTTTTCACCATGCCCGAGAACTTTTTCGCCAAACAGATAGAGGTCGCCACCGGCGGGGACGTTAAAGCCCCGGTGTCTTTCCGCATCGATGACCGCGAATATCAGGTCGCCGAAGTCCTGGAGTTCTGGCCGGACCACGGCTACGGCAATATCCCGCCTAAACGTAAGAAATGGTACCACCGCCACCACCGCAACTACTACCGCGTCAAGACCACGGAGGGCGAGGTATATGAAATGTACTACGACCGCGGTACCAAGCTTACCAACCCCGAGCTTAAGAAATGGTTCCTCACCCGCCGGCTTTAGTAGGTATTATTTGCATCTGGTCTCTTCTAATAATCACCCCCTTTATCCCCCTCTCGAACAGTCTTATCCTTTTAACTCGATTTTACAGGATGTTCAAGAGGGGGAGAGTATATGAGAGGGGGCTTCGCCCCCTCTCTCCTGAGATCCCCTCTGCAGCCATAAATATCTGTGGTTCCTTACCGGTGTCTCTGGCTGGAGAGGGGTTAGGGGTGAGGTTTGAACGTATCAACCAGAGGCAAACGGGACCCTTTAAAATGTATATTGCATCATTTTACGTTTTAGCTTAGAATGTAGGATGTAGCCAGGCGACGTGGCCAAGAGGTTAAGGCGGGGGTCTGCAAAATCCCTATTCGGCGGTTCGAATCCGCCCGTCGCCTCCACTCCCCTTAAAACAATAACGCGGGCTACCGCTTTTCCGGTAACCCGCGTTTATTCTCTACCGCCGTCTTCTCAGATTAAACGGGGTTCCATCTCGTCCTCGTAGACGACTATCTCTTTCTTTTTGGCGCCGACACTCACGTTGTAGATATAGAATACCTGGCCGGTGCGCGGGCTTATCCAGTGGTAATTGGAGACCTCGCCGACCTGACCGGCGTACTGGTTGATATCGTTTTCCCGCTGGGACATGCCGGACTCGCTGACAGGCTTGATAATGACCTTCTGTCCCTTGACAAACCGGGGCTTAATGACTTTGTCTTCCATTGTCATTTGCGCATAATAATACGAAAATACCGATTTGTCAATATTTTCCCAGGATTTTTACCGATATTGCCCGGTCATTCATTATGTATTTTTAATGCCAGCCGAACCCCTGGCGCAAGCCCCGTATATAAGCCGCCTGCCCGGCGTGCTGCATACCATCGCTTAATGTTACAATCAGCATCATCCCGAACGTTGGCGGGGGTTTGAAAGGCGTACCTTCAACTATTTTATCCAGGTCAGCTTTTTTCAGGGTGGGGAAGCATTGCTGCGCCCTTTCCAGTACCACCCGCTGGTAACCGAGTAATGTTTTAGCATCCGGGGATTTGAATTTGGCGATGTCCTCCGGCTTGCTACCCGTGCCGCTGTCTTTGGGGTCGGCCGGCCGGTTGAACTTTTTATGCCATCCCGCCTCTATCCAGAGCTGTTCCTTACCGATAAAAGAGGAGAACTGAACATCCTGCCAGCGGGTCAGGTGCCAGACCAGCCAGCCGATACTGTTGCAGTCGTGCTTCGGCTGCCAGTTCAGGTCTTCTTCGGTTAGCCCTTCCAAGGTATATTCCAGCGTCCTCAATATACCGCCGTAAGCGTTCGATAGCATTTCGTGCGTTTCCATGATCACCCCCCTTTTTTTTAACTCCTGTATTTTGTGGAAATCTCCCCGCTATATATGATAATAATATATATAGACAATTTGCTTAAAGTACAGGTCGCCGACTTTTATATATTTGGAAAATTCGTTATAATTCTCAAGAGGACCTTCTGAAATCAAAATCGACAGCGTTTTCACCACTATCAGGGATATCAACGAGGTATTAGCCCTCTCCAATGAGCCCCAGAAGCTCCTGGATATGACTCTGGATACGCTTTCTCAGGTATTGAAGACGGAGTGCTGCTGGGTGCAGACTTACGATACCCGTAAGCGGATATTATCACTGGCGGCGTACCGTGGATTTTCCCCGGAAATGAAGCATGAAATCGTCAGGATAGATACCAACCACCGCTTCAGCAAGCAAATCATCGGCCTGGGGAACGAAATCGTTATCCCCGACCTTTCCAACGACGGGTTGTACGGACTGTCATCTTTTCCTGATGCAGGTTTCAAATGGATGGTGGCCGCTCCTATGATGACCTACCACATCCACGGCATCCTGGGGATTGCCTCACGCAATAAGAAACGTTTCTACAAACAAACGTCCGACCTTACCAAGGTAATTGCCGGTCTTATCGGTATGGCTCTTAATAAAGCCTGGCTTGCTCAAAAATCTCCGGCACCGGAAAAACCGGCCAGGGCCAGTGACAAAAATGATCCCGGGAGTCCATCAAAACCCCAGGGGGAAAAACCGGCCCCAACCGGTCAGTCGAACGCCCCCAATCCCCCCCCGGATAAACCCGCCACGAAAGCGGTAGAGGGTACTTTTCATAAACACGCCCGTAAAATGAAGTCATTCCGCAACTCACACCGGTAAGTCATTTACTTTGTCCCTCCACCCCTCGATGTTATCTATTCCCACCCGAACCGCCCTCGCATCATCCACGGCTTAGCCCGTAGTCTTTTTTCCCTGCTAAATTTCCCCCTTTGAAAAAGGGGGATTAAGGGGGATTTTGTTCCTTACATCCAGGCCGATGGAAGACAGTACTGGTCTGTCCGGTTAAGTGTTTCCTACTCTTTTCCCAAGTGGGGGAAGAAGGAGGCGGCGTCATCTTTCAATCATTCCCGGTACTGACCTGTTTTGCACAACGCTTCAATGAGTAAGATTCCCTTTGTTAATGTTCCCCCTTCCTTTGACAAAGGAAGGGGGCTAGGGGAATAGATTTCGTAAAAAGGTAGAGGTAAACATTGGGTAGAGTAGAAAAATCAATCGTACCCGCACATACCAGTCTTGACACCCTCCCTATTTGCCAATACAATTACTCTATATATGCCGGGATGGCGGAAATGGCAGACGCAGCGGACTTAAAATCCGCCGGAGTAAAATCCTTGTGGGTTCGAGTCCCTCTCCCGGCACTAATGGAGTGTGACATGCCCGTCTGGCTGGTAATCTTAATAGGTTATGTTTTCGGCTCCCTGCCCACCGCTTATCTCGCCGGGCAGTTTCTGAAAGGGAAAGATATCCGGCAGATAGGCGATGAAAACGCCGGTGCCGCCAACGCCTACCGCGAACTTGGGCCCACCGCGGGCATGCTGGTAGGCATTATCGATGCCGCCAAGGGGGCGGCGGTGGTACTTATCGCTCAGGCAACCAATATGTCCCAGACCGTTGTCCTCTTCACCGGCGCCGCCGCCGTCATCGGCCACAACTGGCCGGTCTTCCTGGGATTCCGGGGCGGACGCGGTGTGAGTACCACCATCGGCGTTCTGCTGGTCCTGGTAACCCTGCCCATGCTCATACTGGCATTACCCACTATCTTAATCCTCATCATAAGAAGGAATGTTACCCCGTCCATGGCTTTTCTTTTTATCATGCTGCCCCTCGTGGACTGGTGGCTTAAAGTGCCGGGGGTGCTCGTAATTTACGGTATTGCCTTGCCCGCCCTGACAGGTATAACCACCTTCTTCAGGATAAGACTAAAAGCTATACACCAGGCACCATAACCGCCAGTAGTCCAATTATCCGCGAACGTTTGTATACAGTTGACAATTCCACGGTTTATTGATAAACTATAAAAAACACACAGAACGATGATAACAAGAGGTTTTGTTGTGTTTGTCCGATAATTACCTTAAGAAACGGGGTCTCATCACGCTTTCTGGACTTAAGGCACCAGCACATCAGAGCAAGCCCTTACCAGGCCTGCACTGCCCGGGAGAAAAATTCTACTCATTTCTATCCTATTCCTACATGTTTAACACGGTATGATGTATAGAATATCTTGGGGATTACTCAGGTCATCCATTTTCTGGAGTAATGAATCAAGTGACTGCTGAAAACGCTAGGGGGCTGGTCCAGATCTTTACCGGCAACGGTAAGGGCAAGACGACAGCAGCGCTGGGTACCATACTCAGGGCGGCCGGTCACGGTCTTAGAATTTTCATTGTTTTTTTCATGAAGGGCGATTATTCCTATGGCGAATTTGAAACCCTGCTGAAACTCCCCAATGTCGAGGTACTCAAATCCGGCTTCAGGGAATTTACCGACCCACTCAATGTCAAGCCGGAGGAAAAAGAACAGGCGGAGAAAGCCCTGGCAGCCGCGCGTCAGGCCGTTAACAGCGGTCACCATGACCTCGTGGTGCTCGATGAAATAAATGTCGCCCTAGAATACAAACTCATCGAACTTGATGACGTCATCAAGCTCATCGAAGAAAAACCACCCCATGTCGAGCTTATCCTTACCGGTCGTTATGCTAACGACCGCATGCTGGAGATGGCCGACCTTGTAACCGAGATGGTAAATGTCAAACATCCATTTGAGAAAGGTATCAAAGCCCGCAAGGGAATCGAATATTAAAATGGAGGTACCCCATGAAAATCACATTGAGCGTTATCAAGGCCGACATCGGTGGCTACGTAGGCCACTCGGAATCCCACCCCGATATCATCGCCCTGGCCCAGGAATGCCTGGATAAAGCCAGGAAAGAGGGAATGCTAATTGACTGTCAGGCAACCAAGTGCGGCGACGACCTGCAACTCATCATGACGCATGAGAAGGGAACGGGCGATTATGAAATACACAAACTGGCCTGGGATACCTTTATTACCGGCACCGAACTGGCTAAAAAGATGAAGCTCTACGGCGCCGGCCAGGACCTTTTGACCGATGCTTTCTCCGGTAATGTCAAAGGCATGGGACCGGGACTCGCCGAGATGGAGTTCGAAGAGAGGACTTCCGAGCCGGTGCTTATCTTCATGGCGGATAAGACCTCCGCCGGGGCTTGGAACATGCCTCTTTATAAGATGTTCGCTGACCCGTTCAACACTATCGGCCTCGTCATCGCCCCCAGTATGCACACCGGCTATGTCTTCGAGGTGCATGACGTCAAAGAACACAAGAAAATACGCTTCAGCTCCCCCGAAGAAATATACGATATGCTGGTCTTCATCGGGGCACCGGCGAGATTCGCCGTTAAGTATATCTACCATAAGGAAACCGGAGAAATAGCGTCAGCCTCCTCGACAGAGCGACTTTCGCTGCTGGCCGGCAAGTACGTCGGCAAGGACGACCCGGTATGCATCGTCCGCTGCCAGGGTATCTTCCCAGCGGTAGGTGAGGTGCTCGAACCCTTCGCTGCACCCATCCTGGTGGAGGGATGGATGCGCGGCTCCCACATGGGCCCGCTGATGCCGGTTGCCCTGGAGGACAGCACGCCCTCGCGCTTCGACGGCCCGCCGCGGGTCATCTGCCTGGGTTACCAGCTTAATAACGGCAAGCTGGTCGGCCCGCGTGATATGTTTAAGGATAAGGCTTTCAACCTGGCGCGCCACCAGGCCAACGAGATGGCCGACATGATGCGGCGCCACGGTCCTTTCGAGCCGCACCGCCTGCCCCTCGACGAGATGGAGTATACCACTATGCCACAGGTCATGGAGAAGCTCAAGGACAGATTCGAAGACCTTGACTGAACCTGAGCGGAATATTAGCAGGTAAAAACACGAAGCCGTAGCATTAAGCTGCGGCTTCCTTTATAATTACGAAAAAGGGACTCCGTATGAAGCGAAAAAAGCTCCTGCTGGCCACCAATAACAAGGGCAAGGTACGCGAGTACAAAAGCCTGCTCCGGGGCATCCCTTATAAAATAGTGACACCGGCTGAGCAGGGCATCATCACGGAAGTCGAGGAAACCGGAGGGAGCTTTGCAGAAAACGCCCGGCTGAAGGCTGTGTCTCTGGCTGCGGAAAGCGGACTGTTGACGCTGGCTGACGATTCCGGCCTGGAGGTTGATGTACTCGGCGGCGAGCCGGGAGTACTGTCCGCCCGCTATGCCGGCGAGGACGCTTCGGATTCGGATAGAATCAACTACCTGCTCGATAAACTCAAGGATATACCCGAAGGCAATCGTACGGGCCGCTTTCGATGTGTTATAGCCATCGCCGAACCTGGTGGCATAGTTGAGTTTTTCTCCGACGAGTGCCGGGGAGTAATCACCACCACACCGAGGGGCAATCAGGGCTTCGGCTACGACCCCGTCTTTTTCGTTCCGGAACTGGGTAAAACATTCGCCGAGCTGCCACCGGAAGAAAAGAATAAAATCAGCCACCGGGCGCGGGCGGCGGCTAAAGCCCGCAACTCTCTCATGATAAGTCAGCCCGGCGGCTGATGTCCGTTTTACTCTGACCTGCGTTTCCCGTAATTCACTCGCTATCTTGCTTGTTCACATTAAGCTGCCTCACCGGCCTCGCCTCGATATAGCCCCGGTATCCCTGCGGTTCGAGCTGGAACCTCGGGCCGTCCTCGTCCGCCCAGGCAAACCCATACACCTCCGGATTGTAAGTCTTCATCACTTCCCAGAGGTCGCTGATAGCCTCCTGGAATTTACAGTCATCATAGGGTTGCCCCTGGAAAACCATCATCTGGCACGGCGGCAGGTCGATAATATCATACCCCTCCGGTACTTCCCCGGTATAATTTACCGGCATTTCTACACCCTGCGCGTAAACTGATGTCCCCGTCTTGATAAGGTTTTTTTGGCAGCCACATTCCGATAGGTTCGTAAAGAGCATCCTTGATACCGCAAAGAACGTCCCAGATTTCGCAGCCTACCTCTTCGCAGTATTCAAAATAGTGTGTCGCCTTGATGCCGCGTTTCAGAATCAGCTTCCTTTCCGGGCGGTCAACAACTTGGACAAAAACGGTATTGACACTTGATTTGGTGGTCATGGCTTCTTCTCCTTTTTGCAGCATGAGGTAATAATCACGGATTCGGCTGGGCATGAAGAGTTTTATCGGCGGCTTGTTTTTGGTATAATCCCGCAGGCTCATGCCGAACTGACGAGAAAACGCCCTGGTGAATCCTTCGTGCGAATCGAATACAAAATCGAGGGCGACATCAACAATCCTGGTATCGTTATCCCTGAGCTTCAAGACCGCGCGCGATAGCCTCAGCTCTCTGATATATTCGAAAGGCGTTTTTCCGGTCAGTTCCTTGAAAATCCTCGCGGCGTGCCATGGAGAATACCCGGCCGCTTTAGCCAGCCTACGCAGGGTTATCGCCTCCGTCGTATGCCGTTCGATATAGTCCTGCATACGCTGGACGGCGTTTACGTTTTCCCAGTTGTTCGTGTTCTCACCTCCCGGGTTAAGTATAAAACAATAGAAATAACTATATCTTGACTTCTTTTGCTGTAAATGGCTTTCAGCCGAAGGTGGGAATTGATTTGTAAAGTGATGAGTTTTATTATTTACTGGATATTCTTTAATAACTCTTCCATCTTAAAAGGCTTCCCGTGTCCGGGATAAACGGTTTTTATATCAAGGGTTTTCAGCCTCTCTATGCTGGCGTCCATCTCCGCCGCGTCGTCGACAAGGGCGTTCCTTTTCGGGCTGCCATTGTTCGTTAGAAGGTCGCCGCAAAAGAAGTCGCCTTCCCCGGTAAGCACCCCGATGGACCCCCGGGAGTGCCCCGGGATATGAATAACCCTGCCTTCCAGTCCGTATGGTGACAAATCGTCCCCGTCCGAGATGAGCACATCGGGCTTGAACCGGCGGAAAATCAGCAGTCCCCCCAGGTATATCATCACCCGCGAGAAGAATCCCCATTTAGTTTTACGGCTGAGAAGCATCCTCCCGGTTTCGACCGCTTCAGCCTCTTCGCGGTGGATGGCTATAATGGCGCCGTACTTTTTCCTGAGCCATGAGCAGCTGCCGGTATGGTCGAAATCGGCATGCGTTATCACGATTAGCTTGAGGTCTCCGGGCTGGCATCCCGCCTGGTTCAACGCCTTTTTCAGGGCGCCGCGCTGAAAAGAAAGGCCCGTGTCTATAAGCACAAAGCCGGTATCGGTCTTTAAAAGATAGCAGTTCACAATGCTGCGAGATATGATTTTAATATCCAGTGCCATTTCTCCTCCCCCCTTTACCCCCTATCGTCTGTTATCTTTTCCCACCCGGGCCGCCCTCGTGTCATTTACGGCTTAGCCCGGACGGCTACAGAATCTTCTCCAGCCCGGGGTATATCACGTCTCTGATTTTTTCTTCGCCGTCAGAATGGTTGGACATGATGGTTACCTGCAACTCTTTTTCCGGGATGTATCGGGAATCGAAACCTACTCCTGCATCCCCACCGACGATGAAAAACATGTCCATCCCGCTATATTTGGAAATATACACTCCGTATCCGTACTCGATCGGCTCATCAACAATGACATGAGGTGTTAAAAACGTTCCGGTGAGTTTTTTAGAAAGAATCCGGTTATTAAATAATGCCCTCCAGAACTTATGGAGGTCGTCGGCGGTGGTATACGCCCCTCCGTCGGACGCCCCCCGCACCGGCAGATTGTAGATATTGGTCTCGGGTGCGCCGTTCCGACCCTTTTTATAGCCGTAAGCCGTATTTTCCGGAAGCCGGTTAAAGGCGTAATACCCGGAGTCATCCATGCCTGCCGTAGCGAACACGTGCTCGCGTATATAGTCGCGATATAGCTGCCCGGTGATTCGTTCGATGATAACGCCGGCCAGGATGAACCCGCCGTTAGAGTAAGAAAAGCGTTCGCCCGGGGAGTATTTCGCTCTTTTATTTTCAAAAAGCGGTAAATAATCGGAAGGCGTTTCCAGATGGTACCACGGGATATCTACGTGGAAATTCTCCGGGTCTATGTCCAGGTCCTCGTCATAGTAGTCGTATATGCCGGAGGTATGCGTCAGGAGCTGGGCTATAGTAGCCCGCGAGTCTATATAAGAGAAATCCCGATGAAATATCTCCCGGACATTGGTATCCAGCGACAGCTTACCGGCGTCGATTAACGCGCCGATGCCCAGGGCGGTGAAAAACTTCGTACCGGAAGCGATGGCAAACTTCGTTTTTACGTTGTTTTTCCTTTTGTTGGCGATATCAGCGTACCCGAACGCCTCCCGGTATAATGCCTTTTTACCCCGGTATACCGCCACCACCCCTGAGAAGGATGACTCTCCGGCTTTCTCTCTTATTTCCTGAGTGAACTTATCCACTCTATATGTTCCCCACCCCTTCCGTATGTTATCTATTCCCACCCTAGCCACCCTCGCATCATCTACAGCTTAGCCCTGAGTTTTTACCCCTCTCCCTTGATGGGAGAGGGCAAGGTGAGGGTGATTTTTACTGTCCCCCTTTTGGAAAAGGGAGATTTCTATCCATCCCACCCGGCCGCCCTCGTATCATCAACGGCTTAGCCCGTAAGATATCAACTTCTATCTGCATTCCCCTGCGCCGCATCATTCTAAACTCTTTACCTCAATATATCAAACACTCCCTCCCCCTTTCTGGCTTGCTACAGCGTTTTCCTGTATAATACCCATTGGAAGGTATCATAATGACCGGAATTTCCGATTCATTTCAGCGCCCTATAAACTACCTGCGCATCTCGGTGACGGACCGCTGCAATCTGCGCTGCGTCTACGGCGATATCCTCACCTATGAAGAAATCCATACCGTGGCCAGAGTTGCCGCTCAACTCGGCATTAATAAAATCAGGATTACCGGCGGCGAACCCCTGGTCAGGACGGGAGTTGCCGACCTCGTTAAAATGCTGGCGGGTATTGATACTATTGACGATATTTCTCTAACGACTAACGGAATTTTGCTGGCTCAGCACGCCGTCGAACTTAAAAAAGCCGGACTGCGCCGCGTCAATATCAGCCTGGATACCCTTCGGCCGGAGAGGTTCCGCCGGATTACCCGCTGCGGTGAACTTGAAGATACCCTCCGCGGCATTAAAGCCGCCCATACGGCTGGACTCGAGCCCGTAAAAATCAACATGGTCGTCATGGCGGGGGTTAACGACGATGAGCTCCCCGATTTTGCCCGGAAGACCATCAACAATGGCTGGCACGTGCGTTTCATCGAGCACATGCCCGTCAACGGCGAAGAACCGATTGCCACCAGGCTTTTTGCTGTTAGCGAAATGAGAAAACGAATCGAATCGCTGGGCGCGCTGGAGCCCTGGAAGTTAGATGTCGGCAACGGCCCTGCCAAATACTTCCGTCTGCCCGGCGCTAACGGCACCATCGGCTTCATCACTCCTGTCACCGAGCACTTTTGCTACCAGTGCAATCGACTCCGCCTCACCGCCGACGGTAAATTGCGTCCCTGCCTACTCAGCGAAGAGGAAGTAGACCTCCGGGAGCCCCTGCGCCGCGGCGCCTCTACGGAAGATCTTAAAGAACTCATCGAGCAAGCCGTTGCCAGGAAACCGCAGAGCCACCACCTGGCCGAGGGTAAAAAGCGCAACGGCCGTCCCTTTTCCCAGGTAGGCGGATAACAATAAAACCGTCATTCCCGCGAAGGCGGGAATCCAGATAAGCCCTCTCCCCAGATGGGAGAGATCGGGGTAAGGAAGATACAAACACAGGGGGCGTCTGAGAGGGGCGAAGCCCCTCTTCCAGGACTTCCCACTCTCCCTCTCCCAGCCTCGTAAGGAGAGGGGGATACAGGGGGTGAGGTAAATAATAAATATCTCCTCCAGGCATTTAATTAACATAACTCGAAAAATAATTCAAAGCTAGCCAGCTACGAATTGTTTCCTTAAAAAGGTGTTATATGGCTGATAAAAAGCTGACCCACCTGGACGATGCCGGTCGACCCAAGATGGTGGATGTCACCGCCAAGGCGGATACCGCCCGCGTGGCTGTGGCCAGGGGCATCGTACGGATGCAGCCAGCCACCTTTAAGTCAATCCAGCAGGGTGGCACTAAAAAGGGCGATGTCCTCTCCGTTGCCAAACTGGCCGGTATCATGGCCGCCAAGCGCACGCCTGACCTTATTCCGCTTTGCCATCCGTTGCTCATCGGTAATGTCATTATCGATTTCAACCCCGATGAAGCCAGCAGCACCATAGAAATTACCGCCACCGTCGAGAGTACCGGTAAAACCGGCGTGGAGATGGAGGCGTTGACCGCCACCACGGTTACCGCCCTGACGATATACGATATGTGCAAGGCCGTCGACCGCGGTATGAAAATAGAGAACATCCGCCTGGTACGCAAAAGCGGCGGTAAGAGCGGCACTATAGAGCTTGAATAGAACCGGATTATGTTGTATACTAGTCCACCAATAGAATTTGGGGGTGCATCATGAAATTATCATGTCTTCAGGAGAATCTGAACCGGGGACTCGGTATCGTCGGCAGGGCGGTCGCCACCAAGACGACGCTGCCCATAACAAACAATGTCCTGCTGGCTACCGATGATGGTCGATTGAAACTGGTGGCTACCAACCTGGAAATGGCCATCAGTTGCTGGATAGGCGTAAAGATAGAGGACGAAGGGACCATCACCGTACCTGCCCGCCTTCTCACCGAATTCGTCAGTTCTCTACCCAGTGACACGATTTCCGTTCAGCTTTCGCCGCAGACCAAGACCCTGGGTCTTAAATGCGCCCGGTTCGAAGCCCGCATCAGCGGCGTCGATGCCAAGGAATTCCCCCCGATTCCCAGCGTCGATGAAGGCATTACCACCACTGTCGAAGTCGAAGCCCTGCGTCAGGCAATCGAGCAGGTCGCCTTCGCCGCCGCCACAGAAGAATCACGTCCGGTCCTTACCGGCGTCTGCGCCCAGTTTGAAGGCAAGACATTAACGCTGGCCGCGGCTGACGGCTTTCGTTTGGCTGTCTATAAGCTGCCCATCGCCGATGAGATAAAAGAGAAGACCGAGGTTATTATTCCGGCGCGTACGTTATCCGAGCTGAACCGTCTCATGGCCGATGAGGAAGAAACCGTAAGCATCACCCTTAATCCCGATAAAAGCCAGGTACTCTTCCGCCTTAAGAGTGTCGAACTGGTATCGCAGCTGGTCCAGGGCACCTTCCCCAACTACTCCCAGATTATCCCCCAGAGCTATACCACCCGCATGATTGTCAGCGTCGCCGATTTCCTCCGGGCCACCCGGACAGCCTCTATCTTTGCCCGGGACGGCAGTGGCACCGTCCGCCTGATAATAACACCGGGGAGCGAGACCAATCCCGGCAAGCTTTCCGTTTCCGCCCGCTCCGAAGAGATTGGTGACGATGTCGGCGAAATCGACGCCACCGTTGAAGGCGACGAGTCCAAGATTGCCTTTAACGGTAAATACCTGATTGATGTCTTAAGCGTCCTTGAGGAAGCCCAGGTAGCCCTGGAAACCAACAATCCCTCCAGTCCCGGCCTCCTGCGCCCGGTCGGCACGGAAAACTACATCCACGTCGTCATGCCCATGTTTATTCAATGGTAGCAACATCAGCTGATAGCGGCAAGGGGGGCCAGGTAACATAAGCCTCCCTCTTTCTTCTTTCTCAGTCAGTCTTCACTTCAACCGCATAAGGCTTGTCGAAGCGCTTTTCATAGGCATTGTTTTTCTTTAGCATCGGGTTCCAGTACATTTTGGGGCCTAAAATTCTCATAATCCAGAACATCAGTTTGGACAATCTCTCCGGTTTGGTCAGGTTAGCCACCATCTTTTTGTCAAATTCCCCGGTTTTGCCAAATGCCTCACCAAGCTTGTAGAAGGCTTTTAACAGTCTCCGGTTCATCAACCTTGGCATTATCCTTAGGTTCTCACCGCCGCCCCTGATTATCGTGCCTTTGTACCGGCACCCCAGGCGTTTTGCCAGTTTCACGTAGTACCGCTCCAGATAACGGGAGTGCTCTGGTTCTGGAAACCCGGACTGCACAAAAAATCCGATGTCGGGATTGCCTTCCCTCTGGCAAAGCGGTTCCAACAACTCTATAAAGTCTTTCGCCGCCGCCGGCATGGCATCCGCATATAGAGGCAATGCCAGTATCACTTGCTCTGCCTCTTGGAATAGCCTGATAAAGGTATCCCTATCTTTCACATCTTTCAGATAGGCTATCTCGTATGTATTCCCCTCTGTTGTCGTGAAACCGTTCAGGAAATGTTCCATAAAAACTCTGGTGTTACTGCTTTTACCACGCGGGGAGCCGTTAAAGACCGTTAATTTCATTTGCTACCTCCTCTGTGGGATCGCTGGTGAACCTGGTAAAACAAAATGAAGTCTTAAAATTTATAGCGTCCCGTCTATAAATATCGGAGATGATTTTAATGTCTTCCTCATCAACGTCTTCCCCCTTTTCCAGAAGAAGTGCCATAAGCGGATATTTATCATACCTTGCTAAGTGGCGTACTACGCCATCTACGAGTTCAAAGTAAGGATGAATCAGCGGTAGAAGTCTTTCGTGTGCTCTCTTGAGTAGGGCACTGGTAAATCCCATGATAACAGGTGATGCAAAAATTACTAAATCAGAATGTATGCACTGGCGGCGTATCTCGCGTGTATCATCTTTCACCACACACTCCCCGGGTGTCTTCACCCAGCACCCCCAGCAACCACGGCAGTATTTCAGGTCCATATCCCTCAATGTAAAGACAGTTATCTCATTGCTGTCTGACGAAAGGGCATCGGAGAGCTTATTTAAATAATCATCAAACCTGGTGTCGCTTACGCCAGGGTTTCCGTTTAGGATGGTAACCTTCATCACCTTCCTCCTTAACCATTTTTCAGCAGTAGTATCACCAGAGTCTAGTAATGTACACTTTAGTTTACTTTACATCATGTGTCAATATAGTAATAGATAGCTTGTTAGCACCTCGTTTGGTATCAAGAATGATAACTAAAGAGGTTTATTTGACCATTAATGCCACCCTCTCTGATTCTCAAGTCGAACATAAAACTGGACGCAGGAGGCATATCAATTTAAGCAATTACTTTAATAGGTAGTCCTGCCTCAGCAGGACAATTTAAGTCCAAACGAGTTGACATCCCGATGTTTATTCAATGGTAGCTTAACCGATTAAATAAAAACAGAAGGGGAGCCGAAAAGCTCCCCTTTTTTAGTCTATCCTAGTACGGATATTTTCAGTGACTCAGCCTCCAATTAAAAAGACCTGTATATTTCCCGGCGGTGTCCGATACGCAAAATTGTAACGGTCTTTTGACCTTCATCAATGCTGTAGACTATCCGGTAATCTCCCTGCCGGATACGCCACAGACCGGCGCGTTTGATTTTTTCAACCCCTCTCGGTCTTGGTGAATCGGCTAATTTCTTTATTTCGCTGATAACTGCGTCAAAATCACCTTTGGGCAGTCTATCTAAAGAACGCTGAGCCTTCCGCCTTAATTCAATCCGATACATCACTCAGACTGGCTATCCTTGTCTTTACGTGATTCAAGATAATCTGCCAATGGCATTGTACCTTCAGTGTCAGCTAAAGTTGCCAGCCCTTCTGCTGCGTCAATTTCATCCTCCAGCTTGGCGATGATAGCCTCGGTTAGCCACTCCTTCATCGTCTTACCCTGCAAAGCCGCGAAAGCCTTAAAGCGATTGCGTAATTCTGGTTCTACATCCAGGAAATATCTTGACCTGCTACCTGTACCCGGCATTGAATACCTCCACTGTGGCTATGTATATAACTATTATAGCTTACATAGCCAGTGATGTCAACCGTTACATCCCTTTTTCAGTAACTGCAAATAAAGACAAGGCGGGATTGATCCTTAGATAGAATTCAACGCATATACCCATGCCATTTGGCATATTATTATCTTTATTATTGACTACTGACATTTTTTCAGTAAGGTAGTAAAATCCACATATTTATTGATCTTACATTATAAAAATACATTTGTGTAAGGAGGAAACGATGAGTAAAAGTAGTGGGGCAAACAAGAGCGGTGGCAAGGGAAGCGGAAAAGGCGGTAATCCTAATTGGCCCAGCAGGACCGGCCAACAATCTGGGGGTGGGAGAGGCAACAATCCCCCATCAAAGAAGTAGCATAGTTACAAGCTTGATTACTATGGTCACGTTATATCGCCCCGCTAGCTTCTTATATGGGTAGCCAGTTCGTAATCGGCGACTATTTCGTCAAAGAGTTCCGGCTGTTGTTCCTTGAGCTCTATCGCATAGTCCAGATACTTGCGTATGCCGTCACCCAGAACCTTTTTTACTTTCTGCATCAGTAACTCGTGGCTGGCGGCTTTATGGATAAACAGCTTACCCGGATTATTCTCTTTATAACTCTTCACGTCGCTGATAAAATGCAGGATATATACCATATCGTGAAAGATATCGTCAAAACCGTAATCCAGGGCGATATTCATGAAATTACGCCATACTGACTGGGCTTCGACGTATTCCATGATAACCGGCTCCATCGCTTCCAGTGATTGGTATTCGATGCTGTTGGCATCCTCCCTCATCTTTTTAAGTTCATCTAAGGTGGCCGCTTTTATCAGGGCGATGGTCAAAGGCGGCGATTTCAAAGCCATAAAATTGGCTACGAACAGGTTACGCATTTCCAGGCGGAACATGCAGCTCTTGATGTGCATCAATTGGCGCCGTCTCTCCTTCTTCTGCCGGCTTTCGAGATACATCTCGACGATGAATACCGCCACCAGCACCTCGAGGGGTATGGCTGCCAGATGCAGCAGGAACTCGATGTGGGTATAGTGTTCCACAATCAGGAAAATTGTTGGGGTTATAACCAGAGCGATATAGATGAAGATATTGTTCTTGTTTATCATGTTTTCCCATAATACGTGCCAGCTATAAATTTGTCAAGAATAGAGCCACCACCCCCCTCGTGTGTTATCTATTCCCACCCAAACCTCCCTCGTATCATCCACGGCTTATCCCGAAGATAAATAGTATCCGGCGTTGCAGTTAATCGCATGAAACGTTATACTTTGGTCAAAACGGTTAAACGGAGGATACAGAAAATGGCAAAGACAAAATACGGACACCTGATGAAAAGCTTATCTTTTAAAGATTATGGTCCAGGCCTTTTCCGGCAGGGCACCGAGATGAACGGTAAATTCCTCGGCTACGATGTCAATATCCGCTACGGTTCGTTCTGGTCGGCCGGGAAAATAGGCCAGGCTCCCTACGAAGCCGAGGTGCACGACTATGATCAGGTGATGATAGCCATGGGGCTGGATACCTATGACATGGGCTACCTGGGAGCGGAAATCGAGCTCTGCCTGGGTAAGGAAAAGGAAACTCACATGATTACCACATCGACGGCTATAGCGGTGCCCAAAGGCATGCCGCATATGCCGGCTACTATCCAGAGAATGGACGACCGTTTCATTTTTATGGCGATATCGCTGGCGCCGGAAACAAAAGCCAAGACGGTTAAACTTGGTAATAAGCCCGGCAAACACGCCGAATTCATGCGCTCCAAGTACCGGGAAAACGTCCAGCACCTAGCTTTCACGCGTAACGGCCCCTGGCACTACGGCCCGCTCAACCAAGATACCCACGAAGGCGCTATCACGGATGTTCGCGGCAAGGATTTCGATTTTCACATGTCCTACGAAAGCATGAACAAGGCGCCCTATAGATTCGGCCCGGTGCCCGACAAACCGCACGTGCACCCCTATACCGAGTTCCTGCTTTTCATGGGAGCCGACCCCGATGACCTGAGCGACCTGGGAGCGGAGGTGGAGATGTACATGGGCAAGGAAATGGAGAAGCACGTCATCACCAAGCCGTCGGTCGCCATACAGCCCGCCCGGCATCCGCACTGTCCCGTCATCGTCAATAAGCAGGATAAACCCTGGATATTTGCCGTGGTTCGCCCCTGGGGCCACACCGGCAAAGGTCCCAGCGGCTATGTAACCTAGCTTTATATTATTGCGGGTAAGACAAATAAAGGAGAATAAAAGCGAATGGTAGACACTAAATACGGGCATTTTATAAAAAAACTGGTTTATAACGAACTGCCCGGTGGTAACGGCAAGCCCGAGTACATTACCTGGCCAAAGGGCAGCGACCTTGAAGGGCTGAATATAAGCTTTGTATGGGGATACCACAACAAAGTAGGCCAGTGGGGTGTCGGCGGCAAGTACGGTCACGTCCATCCCTACGGGGAGGTCTTTGTTTTCACCGGGCTTGATTATGATAATCCCAATACCCTGGGAGCGGAAGTGGAACTGGCAATGGGAGACGAGGGGGAAGAGCATATCATCGCCTCGCCGTCGATAGTCGTTCTCCCGGCGGGTGTATCGCACTGTCCCATCGTTACCAAGAAGGTAGACAAACCTTTCGGTTTCCTGGCGATTTCCACCGATGCCGAAGAGAAGACCACCGAATTGACCAAACGCGAGAAAGGTTCGCGGCTGGCCAACAAGTACGGGGACTCTATTCTCAGGATGGAAATGCACGACATGAAGCGTACCAGGGGCGGCAACGCCGACTTCATAGGTTTCTGGAGCGGTAAAAATACCCCGGGCTTTAACCTGAACTTTACCTGGGCTTTCCAAACCGGAGTGGGCGCCTGGCACGAGCAGGACCCGCACGTTCATCCCAATGATGAGGCGCTGGTATTCGTAGGAATGGACCCGGATAATCCGAACTACCTAGGTGCGGAGATAGAGATAGCCATGGGTGAGGAGCAGGAAATCCACGTCTTCGATACTCCAACCGTGGTCGTCGCTCCCAAGGGATTCGTACACTGTCCACTGATTACCAGGAGGGTGGATAAACCCTACGCATTCACCGCGATATGTCTGTCCAACGAGCACGATACCAAATGGCTCGGAGTAAAGAAGTAAGAAGATTTATGATGCCCGTTCAAAACGGAAGATGGAATAACTGATTTTCACGTTTTTTCAGCCCTTTGCTATTCGATTCTATACTCCGGATGTTATATAATTACATATACAAGCATCTTTCTCTCGTTTTTAATTCGTTTTACGTAAATACAGGTTGAGGGACATATATGAAAATTACAGTAATTGGAGCCACGGGCAATGTCGGTTCCTGTGCCGCCTTCAGTATCGCCGTAAACAGGCTGGCCGACGAACTGGTGCTGATAGACACACCGCGTCAGGACATGGTGGACCTTCACGCTATGGACATCGAAACAGCAGTGACGGGACGCGATATGCAGGTGAGATCCGGCGACTACGCAGACATGAAAGAATCGGATATAGTACTGGTCGCCGCGGGTTCCGCCCAGGTTACTCATTCACGCATGGAGGTACTCCCCCAGAACCTGCCTATCATTCAGGATATCTCTAAAAAAATCAGGCAGTACTCCCCCGATGCGGTGGTGCTTACCGCCACCAACCCCGTGTGCCCGCTGAACTACGCCATGTACCGCTGCTGTGAGCTGGACAGGCATAAGATTCTCGGTTATTCATACAACGACTCCATACGCTTCCGTATGAGGCTGGCACAGGCACTCGGTGTCGAGAGCAGCCGGGTAGCCGGCACGGTTATCGGCGAACACGGCAACAGCCAGGTACTGCTTTTCAGTTCGGCTAAAGTTGACGGAAAACCCGTGAAAATCGGTGAGGATATAAAAAGGAAAATCCGGCAGCAGGTGCCTGACGGACAGAAACTGCTGGAAGAACTCAGAGAGAAGACCGGACGCACCGCCGCCTGGACCACCGCCGTAGGCATTGCCGCCGTTTGCCGCGCCATCAGCCAGAATACGGGTGAGATGATTCCCTGTTCCGTGGTACTGGACGGCGAGTACGGCTGTCATTCGTTGAGCATGTCCGTGCCCACCGTCCTGGGGAAAAATGGCGTACGGGAGATTCAGGAGTGGGATATCGAGTCGGACGAACGAGAGCTTTTAGACAAGTCCATCGAGACTCTCAAACCTGCCATGAAGTACGTGGAAGAGCTCCTGCATTTATGCTAAGTATTGAGCTTTAAGATAATAATATTGTCATTCTGGCGCAGGCTTCAGCCCGAGTTCAGCCCGAGATCCAGAATCCACACCCTTTCCCCACCGCTGGATTCCAGCTGGAGTTTACCCCGTACCCCGATACGGGGCTGGAATGACAGAAGAAAATCGAGGTATATATGAGCCATAGTCAATTTGAAAAACTCCTCGAACCGGCCTATATCGGCAGGGTGCGCACCCGCAACCGCATGATAAAGACCGCCAACGGTACATCCTTCATAGAACGGACCGGCTACGTCGGTGATAGAGCCCTGGCATACTATGAAGCCATGGCTAAAGGCGGCGTGGGACTGCTCATTACGGAGTCCTGCGGCGTCGAATATCCCCTGGGCGTCCAGCACCCGCCTGTCCAGTTCCACCTTGACGACGATAAATACATCCCCAGCTATGCCGAGCTGGTTAAAGTCATCCACAAGCAAGGCTGCCCGGCGTTTATCCAGTTCCAGCACGCCGGCCCCTGGAATCCCACCGGACTGCTGCCCAAGCGCGATACCAAAGCCGCCTCGGCACTGACAGAGGCCGAGCTTCCCGGCCCGGGTTTCGCTGTTCCCCGAGGGATGAGTCACGACGAGGTACTGGAATACATCGATATCTGGGCGAAAGCCGCCGAACGGGCCGCAAAAGCCGGTTATGACGGCGTTGAGGTAAACGGGGGCACCTGCCACCAGATCAATACGTTTCTATCGCGGGTATGGAATAAACGCGAGGATGAATACGGTCCTCAAACCCTGGAAAACCGCGTCCGCTTCATGGGCGATATCGTGCGGGAGATAAAAAAACGACTGGGCCAGGACTTCCCGGTCACCTGCCTGATAAATATCGTGGAATACCGGCATCCCAAAGGCACCACCATTGAGGAAGGCGTAGAACTGGCCAGGCTGCTGGCGGAAGCCGGCGCCGATGCCATCCAGTGCCGCGCCCACAGCTACCATCACCGCGACGGGCTCATTCAGCCGGAAAAGATGTTCTATCCCGAGCCGCCGGACGATTTGCCCAAAGATCTGGACTGGAGCCGCCAGGGCAAGGGGGCTCTGGTCCCCCTCACCGAGGCCGTCAAGAAGGTGGTTAGGGTTCCGGTCTTCTGTGCCTGCCGGCTCGACCCCGTCATCGGCGAGGAATATTTACAGCAGGGAAAGCTGGACTTCGTGGGCATGACCCGGCGCCTGCTGGCCGACCCCGAGTTGCCCAACAAGGTAATCGCCGGCAAGACCGATGATATCCGACCCTGCACCGGCTGCCTTCACTGCATCGATGTACGCAATAAGAACCAACTCCTCGAATGCATGGTCAATGCTTCCCTGGGCAAAGAGAGAGAATTCACATTCAAACCCGCCGGGAAAAAGAAAAAAATCATGGTGATAGGCGGCGGGCCTTCCGGCCTGGAGGCGGCGCGAATGGCAGCGCATCGGGGACACGAGGTAAGCCTCCATGAGAAAAATCCGCGGCTGGGCGGCCTGGTGCCCACGGCGGCAATGCTCAAGGGCGTTGAGAGAGACGACTTCCTGGCTCTGGTGGAGTATTTCAAGACCCAGATGACCAAAGAAAAGGTCGCCGTTAATCTCGGTAAAGAAGTGGGCGTCGGTGATATCGACGCCGTTAAACCGGATGTGCTGGTGCTGGCGGCGGGGGCTGTACCCAGCTACCTCGAGATACCCGGCAGTAATCGCGGTAGTGTCCTTAACAGCTCGAAATTACACCGGCAGCTCCGCTTTTTCATGAAATTTTTCGGCGTCAAGATGCTGCAGCGACTGACCAAAATCTGGATGCCTATCGGGAAAAGGGTGGTCATTGTCGGTGGGGCTATCCACGGCTGCGAGACCGCCGAATTCCTCATCAAGCGCGGTCGCCGGGTGACCATCGTGCATACGGAAAAAGAGCTGGGCGACGGCATACCCGTCGAGGACCTGATGCGCTTTCTCCCCTGGCTGGATAAAAAAGGCATACCCCGGTACACCGAAGCTAAATACGAGGAAGTGACTGACAAAGGTCTGGTCATTACCACCCGGGAAGGCGAGAAGAAGACCCTGGAAGCCGATACTGTTCTGGTGACCCTGCCTTACCTGCCGAACGACGAAATAATGAAAAGCCTGGAAGGAAAAGCACCGGAAATACATAACATCGGCAGCTGCGGCGAGCCCGGCCTGATAGTCAACGCCATTGCCGACGGGGCCAGAATTGGGCATATGCTCTGAAGACCCGAGTAGATATAAAATATTGATTATAGTCCCTAAATTCATCTGTTTGATAAGTTCAAACCTCACCCCTGACCCCTCTCCAGCCTGTAACATCGTATAAACCATTGGTTATTCTGGCTGAAGAGGGGGATAAAGGGGTGAGTATAAAATACCAAGCAAATAGAAATTTAATAAACACTCTTTTTCACACAAAGAAAGTAGTGCTATAATTATATGAACATGTCCCGAATTTACCTGATGAAAAATTGCCGAATCCACAAGGAGCCTCAATGGAAATTTCCAGCGTACGCAAGAACACCAAGATAATCATCGACGGCGTGCTTTACAATGTAGAGGAAGCCGAATTCACCAAGCCAGGGAAGGGACGCTCCGTTTATCGCTTCAGACTGAAAAACATTCGCGACGGCGGCGTTATCGACCGTACCTATCGTTCCGGAGAAAAGGTAGATACCGCCAGCCTGTCAACCCAGGACGAGCAATACCTCTACCATGAAGGCGACCAGTATATCTTCATGAATACCGAAACATACGAACAGCACGGCATTTCCGCAGAGTTACTCGGCGATAAAAAGAATTTCCTCAAGGAAGGCATGGGGGTGACCATGCTGATGCACGGCGATGAGCCTATCGATGTCACCCTGCCGATAACCGTCGACCTGGAAGTAATCGAAAGCGATATATCCACCAAGACGGCGACGATTACGCCGCAGAGTAAATCCTCTGTCGTGGAAACGGGCGCCCGCATAGACACACCTTCTTTCATCAAAGTGGGCGATGTTATCAAGGTGGACACGCGCACCGGCAGCTATATTGAACGGGTCTCTACGGGAAAGTGACGCATGGTGGAGGATGATAATCAGCGACTTGCCCGCCGGCAATCCAATCTACAGCGGCGGGCTCTGATTTATGAGTACATCCGCGCTTTTTTCAAAGAACGGGACTTCCTGGAGGTAGAGACCCCCGTACGTTCTCCTGCCGTCGCCCCGGAGGAATTCATCGTCCCTTTCCAAAGCGAGAGCTGGTTTCTGGCAACATCACCCGAGCTCCACATGAAACGCCTTCTGGCGGCCGGGTACGACCGGATATTCCAGTTCAGTCACTGTTTCCGCAAAGGCGAACGGGGCCGGTGGCACAATCCGGAATTCATTATGCTGGAATGGTACCGCGCCGGCGCCGATTACGAAGATATTATCCTCAATATCGAAGACCTGGTAACGACGCTGGCCGTCAAACTCGGTTTTGAGAACACGATAGAATATCAAGGGCAGGCTATAGACATCGGAAGGCCCTGGCCCAGAGTGACGGTAAGAGATGCCTTCCTCAACTCCGCCGGCTGGGACCCCGTCGCCGTATACGACTCCCTGAGATTCGATACGGATTTCGTCACCAAGGTACTCCCCGGCTTTCCCCCCGACCGCCCCACCGTATTACTTGACTACCCCGCCGCCGCGGCTTCTCTGGCACGCTTGAAGCCGGATAATACCGGCGTTGCCGAACGGGCCGAGGTTTTTATCGGCGGACTGGAACTGGCCAACGCCTACAGCGAGCTTACCGATGTTATAGAACAGGAGACCCGTTTCCGGAAAGCTATCGACACCATCTACCGGGAACGCCGGCAACGCATGGATCTGCCCCGTAAATTCCTCGAAGCCCTCCCAAATCTCCCCGAATGCGGCGGCGTCGCCCTGGGCATCGACAGGCTTGTCATGCTTTTTTGTGATGCGGAATCCATCGACGACGTGATGGCTTTTAATGCGGACAATGTGTAACAAACTTATACCATTACTGGTGATTACACGTAAATATCTTGAAAATGGATTCATCCCTACTCCCCTTTTTCACAATCCTTATCAAAAATTAATAGTATAAATCTTAAAACAATTGTCCTAGACAATATTACATAGGCAGACAGACA